>JBLMVT010000420.1:0-6754 GCA_050256835.1 Betaproteobacteria bacterium
GTGCCTTCTTCAGTGGCTTGTTCACGGGGAGGTTCATCGTCTGTCTCCTTTGGCGTACCGTCTGCATGGTGCCGGTCGTGCGTGCGGTGCGCTCGCGCCGCCGGCGGTTTCGGCCTCAAGGCCGTGTCAGCTCAGCCAGCGCTTGCGGCGCCGGTAGTGCTTGATCTGCTGGAAGTCGCGGCCTTCGTGGCCGCCGAGATAGAAATCGCGGATGTCGGGGTTGCGCTTCATCGCCTCGGCGCTGTCGTGCATGACGATGCGGCCCTGGTCGATCAGGTAGCCGTGCGAGACGACCTCGAGCGCGGCGATCGCGTTCTGCTCGACCAGCAGCACCGACAACCCCTCCTCGCGGTTGATGCGGCGCACGATGTCGAAGATCTCGGCGACGAGGAAGGGCGCCAGGCCGAGGCTCGGCTCGTCGAGCATCAGCAGCTTGGGCGCCGTCATCAGCGCGCGGCCGATCGCGAGCATCTGCTGCTCGCCGCCCGACAGGTAGCCGGCCTGCGCCGTGCGCCGCTGGTGCAGGCGCGGGAAGTAGGCGTAGACGCGGTCGCGGTTGCGCAGCATGTCGGCGCGGCCACCGTGCACGGCTGAGGCGGCGAGCAGGTTCTCCTCGGGCGTGAGGTGCTCGAACACGCGCCGGCCCTCCAGCACCTGCACGATCCCGAGCGCGACGCGCGCCTGCGGCGCGAGCGCGTCGATCGGCCGGCCCATGAAGCGCACCTCGCCGCGCGTGATCTCGCCGCGCTCGGCCTTGAGCAGCCCGCTCACCGACTTGAGCAGCGTGCTCTTGCCCGCGCCGTTGGCGCCGAGCAGCGCCACCATGCCGCCGGCGGGCACCTCGATCGAGGCGCCCTTGACGGCGAGCGCCACGCGGTCGTAGATCACCTCGATGTTGTTCAGCGAGAGCATCGGCACGGTCGTCATCGGGCAGCTCACTTGCGCGCGTAGCCGAACGGCCAGACGAGCAGGTAGTTGCGCACGTTGGCGTAGAGCTTGCCGAGCCCCATCGGCTCGACCAGCAGGAAGCCGATGATCATCGCGCCGTACAGCGCATGCGGCAGGTGGGCGAGCGTCTCGACGCCGATCTCCAGTCCGGCGAGTCCCGCCGCCCAGGCGATCAGGTCCTGGATCTGCCCCGGCAGCAGGAGGATGAAGCCGGCACCGAGCCAGCTGCCGATGATGCTGCCAAGGCCGCCGACGATCACCATCGCCAGCAGCTCGATCGACACGTTGACGGCGAACTGCTCGGGCGTGACGGCGTGATAGAAGGTGTAGATGAGCACGGCGCCGCTGACGCCGCCGATGAACGACGAGGTGGCGAAGGCGACCAGCTTGTAGCGAAAGCTCTGCACGCCGATCACCGCCGCGGCGTAGTCCTTCTCGCGCACCGCCACCAGCGCGCGGCCGAGCGCGCTGCGCCGCAGGTTGAGCATGAACAGCGTCACCGCCAGCGCCCAGGCGAGCGCCACGTAGTACAGCCCCGCGTCCGAGCGCACCGCCTGCCCGAGCAGGCGCAGCGTCGGCGCCTGCAGGGTGGCGCCGACGCCGCCGCTGATCGCCGGCACGTGCGAGATCACCCAGTCGACCACGAACTGCAGCGCGAGCGTCGACAGCGCGAGGTACAGCCCCTTGACGCGCAGAGCGGCGAACGCGAACACCACGCCGACCGCGGTGGCCATCAGCCCGCCGAGGACGACCGCGACCTCCCACGGGATGCCCTGGCGCGTGGCGTGCACCGCCGTGTAGGCGCCGATGCCCATGATCGCGGCGTAGCCGAAGTGGAACTGACCGGCCCAGCCGAGGATCAGGTTGAGCCCCAGCGTCGCCGCGACCCAGACCAGCCAGGGCGTGAGGTAGCTCGACAGCGCGAGCGAGCCAACGACGAACGGCGCGGCGAGCGCGAACGCGAGCAGCGCGCCGACCATTGCCCGGTCGGCCGGGATCGGGAACAGCGCCCGGTCCGCGGCGTAGTCGGTGTGGCGGATGCCGGCCTGGCGAAAGAGCATCGCTACAGCCTTTCGATGTCGTGGCGGCCGAACAGCCCGTGCGGCCGGATCATGATGGTGAGGATCAGCACCAGCGCCACCACCAGCTCGCGGCTGCCGCCGCCCAGGCGCGGGTCGAGCCAGCCGGCGGCCACCGCCTCGAAGGCGCCCAGGCCGATGCCGGCGAGGACGGCGCCGCCCAGGCTGTCCATGCCGCCGAGCACCGCCACCGTGATGCCCTTGAGCAGCAGCAGCGAGAGCGACTGGTCGACGCCCTGGATCGAGCCCCACAGCACGCCGGCGGCCGTCGCCACCAGCGACGACAGCGCCCACGACAGCGCCACGCCTCGCTCGACCGAGATGCCGACCGCCCAGGAGGCGGTGTAGTCGTCGGCGATCGCGCGCAGCACCACGCCGCGGCGGGTGCGGAAGAACAGCACGAAGACCCCGAACAGCAGCAGCGCCACCGCGGCGCCGACGACGTAGGCACGGTTGAGCAGCAGCGGGCCGAGGAACAGCGGGTCGTCGCTGATGCCGATCTTCAACGGCCGGGCCGTGCCGCCGCCGATGGCCAGCGCCGTGGCGCGCAGGAAGATGTCGAGCCCGAGCGTCATCATCAGGATCATCACGATCGGCCGGCCGGCGAGGCGCCGCAGCGCGACGCGCTCGATGCCGATGCCCAGCGCGCACATGACGAGCATGGCCAGCGGGATCGCCAGCCACACCGGCCAGCCCAGCCCGGTGGCGAACGCGAGCACGACGTAGGCGCCGACCATCGTCAGCGCACCCTGCGCCAGGTTGGGCACCGAGGAGGACTTGTAGATCAGCACGATGCCCATCGCGACCAGCGAGTACATCAGGCCGGCCAGGGCGCCGTTGAGCGCGAGCTCGAGGAAGTAGGCCCAGTCCACTCAGACCTCCTGCACCTGCAGCACCCGCTCGGTCACGCCGACCTCGCCGGTCTCGTAGACGATGCGCGCCTTCATCGCGACGCTGGCGCGGCCGTCGTAGAGCGCCTCGATGATCGGCGCGTAGCGTTCCTCGACGACGTTGCGGCGCAGCTTGCGCGTGCGCGTGATCTCGCCGTCGTCGGGGTCGAACTCCTTGTGCAGGCTGACGAAGCGGCGCAGCGCGAGCGGCTCGGGCAGGGTGGCGTTGACGCGGCGCACCGCGGCGGCGACGAGCGCCAGCACCTCCGGCTGCTGCGACAGGTCGGCGTACGACATGTACGAGATGCCATGCAGCTCGGCCCAGTGTCCGACCGGCTCCTTGTCGATGCAGACGATCGCGGTGAGCGCGTCGCGCCCCTTGCCGAGCACCGCCACGTCCTTGATCCAGGGGCTGAACTTGAGCCGGTTCTCGATGTAGTTGGGGATGTAGCGCTCGCCCTTTGCCGTGTGCACCACCTCCGCCAGCCGGCCGAGCACGACGAGGTGACCGTCCGGCTCGATGTAGCCGGCGTCGCCGGTGTGCAGCCAGCCGTCCTCGAGCGCGGCGCGCGAGGCCTCCTCGTTGCGCCAGTAGCCGGCGAACACGCTGCCCGAGCGGATCAGGATCTCGCCCGCCTCGCTGATGCGCGCCTGCACGCCGGGCAGCGGACGGCCGACGGTGTGCAGCCGCACCTCGTCGGCGGCGTGCATGGCGTTGAACGCGCTGCTCTCGGTCTGCCCGTAGAGCTGGCGCAGCCGCACGCCGAGCGCACGGTAGAAGACGAAGGTGTCCTCGCCGATCGCCTCGCCGCCGGTGAAGGCGTTGTCGAGCCGCGTCAGGCCGAGCTGGTCCTTGATCGGCCCGCACACCAGCAGCTCGCCGAGCGGGCGCAGCAGCCGCTGCCAGCGCGTCGGCGTGCCGCCCTCGAGCTGCGTGCGCTCGCGCGCCAGCGCGTGGCGCATGAAGAAGTCGTACACCGCCGTCTTCAGCCGCGTCGAGTCCTCCATGCGGACCTGCACCGTGGTCAGCATGTTGTCCCAGCTGCGCGGCGCGGCGAGGTAGAAGGTCGGCGCGATCTCGCGCAGGTTGGCGAGCACCGTCTCCGGCCGCTCCGGAATGTTGATGGTGAAGGCGAGCGCCATGCCCGCGCCCACCGTCATGGCGAAGTCGCCGACCCAGGCCATCGGCAGGTAGGCGAGCACCTCCTCGCCGAAGTCGAAGGCGCGCGCGCGGTGCGCCGCGGCGACGCCCGAGAGCACGTTGCGGTGGCTCAGCACCACGCCCTTGGGCCGGCCGGTGGTGCCCGAGGAATGGATGAACACGGCCGGGTCGTCGGGCCCGGCGCGCGCCAGCAGCGCCTCGCGCAGGCCGGGCTCGCGCTGCAGCCGCTCGCGGCCCGTGCGCTGCAGATCGTTCCAGGCGACGAGGCCGGGCGCCTTGTAGGCGGCGAGCCCGCGCGGATCGTCGTAGATCACGTGCAGGATGCTCGGGCAGCCGGCGCGCAGGTCGAGGAGCTTGTCGACCTGCTCCTGGTCCTCGGCGAGGACGAAGCGCACCTGCGTGCTGTCGATCACGTGGCGCACCTCGTCGGGCACCGCGTCGGGATAGACCGGCATGGCGTGGCCGGCGAGCACGCCGGCGGCGAGCTGGCCGGCGTACAGGTGCGGGCGGTTGTCGCCCGCCACCAGCAACGCGTCGCCGCGCGCGAAGCCGAGAGCCTCCAGACCCGCCGCGCAGGCGAGCACCGTGTCGAGCAGCTCGGCCCAGGTCGTCTGCTGCCAGATGCCTCGGTCCTTCTCGCGCAACGCGACGCGCGCCGGGTGCGCCGCCGCGTTGGCCGCGAGGATGCGCACGAGCGTGGTGTCGCTCGACAGGTCCCAGGCGCCGCGCGCCTCAGGCCGCGCCATGCGCGCCCCCCAGGTAGGCGTCGATCACGCGCGGGTTGCGCACCACGTCGTGCGGCGCGCCGCTGTCGATCACCTCGCCGTAGCTGAGCACCAGCATGCGGTCGCAGATGCCGGTGATGATGTCCATGTGGTGCTCGATCAGCAGCACGCTCACGCCGCGCTCGTCGCGCGCGTCGAGGACGAAGCGCGCCATGTACTCCTTCTCCTCCTGGTTCATGCCGGCCATCGGCTCGTCGAGGATCAGGAAGCTCGGCTCGGCGACCAGCGCGCGCGCCAGCTCGACGCGCTTCTTCAGCCCGATCGGGATGACGTCGACCAGCTCGTCGCGCACGCCTTGCAGCTGCAGGAAGTCGATCACCTCCTCGACCGCGCGGCGGTGCTCGGTCTCGTCGCGCCGCGCCAGCAGCGGGTACAGCGCGGTGCGCCACACGCTCGCGCGCATGTGCACGTGGCGGCCGAGCAGGATGTTGTCGAGCACGCTCATGCCGTTGAACAGCGCCAGGTTCTGGAACGTGCGCGCTACGCCCTGTCGCGCCACCGCGTGCGGCGGCATGCCGGTGATGTCGCGCCCGGCGAGCAGGATGCGGCCCCGCTGCGGCGGGTAGAACCCGGTGATGGCGTTGGTGAGCGTGGTCTTGCCGCTGCCGTTGGGGCCGACCAGGCCGAAGATCTCGCCGCGCTCGATGCGCAGGTCGACGCCGGTGAGCGCGACCAGGCCGCCGAAGCGGCGCTCGACCTGGCGGCACTCGAGCACCGTCGCCGCCGCCGTCACGCGGCCTCCGGCGCGGCGATGCCGTCGAGCACGAGCGAGGTCATGTGCGCGGCGAAGGCCTCGAACGAGCCGCGCCGCGGGTCGTACCAGTCGACCGGCCAGTTCAGCGCGCCGACCAGGTACTGGCGGATCATCGGCAGCGGCACGTCGGCGCGCACCACGCCCGCCGCGGCGGCGTCGGCCAGCAGGCCGTCCCACAGCCGCGTGTAGGCGCTGCGCACGGCGTGGTGCCGCGTGCGCGCCGCCTCGGAGACGTGGCGGTAGATGCGGATGTGCGCCGAGGTGAAATCGCCGTGGTGCAGCATGCCGCGCAGGTGGCCCTCGATCGCCATGCCCAGGCGCTCGCGGCTGCCGGCGCCGGGCGCCAGCGAGGCCAGGCGTTCGGCCACCAGCGCCGCCACGGCGTCGATGCCGGCGTCGAGCACGCGCGCGGCGATCTCGTCCTTGCTCTCGAAGTGGTAGTAGATGCTGCCGGCCTTGATGCCTGCCGCCTCGGCGATCTGCCGCAGCGTCGTGCCGGCGTAGCCCTGCTGGCGGAACAGCCGCGCCGCGGCGGCGAGGATCTCCTGGCGCATGCGCCCCGGCGCCGCCGGCACGGCCGCGAGGGCGGCATGCGGCGAAGGGCGGCGGGTCGGCATGCCCGGCCTTTTAACTGCCAAACGATAGTTAGTCTATTGAGGGTCGCCCCGTTTCAGGCGCGGTTCGGGTAAGCCCGGGGCGCGGCGCAGCCGACCGGGCGTCGGGCGGAAGGGGCGATGCAGCGCCCGCCGCCCGTGTCAGCCGTGCGTAACGACGATCAGCTCGCCCTTGCCGGCGGCGGCCAGGTCGCCGAGGTGGCGCGCCGCGATGCGCCGTCGCGCCAGGGCGTCGAAGGCGCCGCCGAACGCCTGCAGGTCGCGCGCCAGCAGCTGCCAGAACACGCCGGCATCGGCGACGGCGGGAACGAAGGTCGCGGCGATCGCCTGCGGCGGCGCGCCGGCAAACACCACGCTGCCGCGCCGCATGCCGTAGCCGACGTGCGCGCCGGCACGGCCGGCCAGCGCGATCGTGCCCGCCACCATGCGCGAGGCGAGGAAGTCGCCGGCGTCACCGAACACCAGCGCCGTGCCGCGGCGCATGCGGTCGCCGAAGCGGCGCCCGGCGTTGCCGCGCACGAC
>JBLMVT010000421.1:0-3008 GCA_050256835.1 Betaproteobacteria bacterium
CGGCCAGCCGCGGCAGCAGCACGCCGGCCGGGCCGTGGCGCACGATCAGCCCGGCCCCGGCGACGCCGGCGGCGGCGCCGAGCGCGCCGATCCGCTCGTCGAGCTCGGCCACGCTGTCGCGGATGAACTCGACGCGGCGGTCGCGGCGCAGGCCGCGCGAGCGCAGCGGCTCGAGGATCTCCGTGTCGAACACGAAGACGCAGTGCACGCGCCGCGCCGATCGCAGCGCGTGGTACAGCGCGGCATGGTCCTCGGCGCGCAGGTCGCGACGGAACCAGACCAGCGCGCCGTCGATCTCCTTGCCACCGGGTTTGTCCACATCCGTGAGTGTGGCCGACCGCTAGAATCTTCCGCATGGCCCCGACCGCCGCCAACTTCACCAACCAGTTCCTGATCGCCATGCCGGGCATGGGCGACGAATCTTTCGCGGGCGCGGTGGTCTACCTGTGCGAGCATACCGACAAGGGCGCGCTCGGGCTGGTCATCAACAAGCCGATCGACATCAAGCTGAAGAACCTGTTCGAGCGCGTCGAGCTGACGCTCGAGCGCGACGACATCGCCGACGAGCCGGTCTACTTCGGCGGCCCGGTGCAGACCGAGCGCGGCTTCGTGCTGCACGAGCGCGAGGGCGCCGACGGCAGCCCCTACAGCTCGACGCTGGCGATCCCCGGCGGCGAGCTCGACATGACGACCAGCAAGGACGTCCTCGAGGCGCTGGCCGGCGGCGCCGGGCCGAAGAAGCTGCTCGTCACGCTGGGCTACAGCGGCTGGGGCGCGGGCCAGCTCGAGGAAGAGATCAAGCGCAACGGCTGGATCACCGTCGAGGCGCAACCCGACGTCATCTTCGACACCCCGGCCGAGCGGCGCTACGAGAAGGCGCTGGCCCTGCTCGGCATCGACCCGGCGCTGCTCAGCGCCGAAGCCGGCCACGCATGAACGCGGCGCCGCTCGCGCACCGCGTCCCGCTCCCGAACGTTTCCGCTGCCGTTGCGCTGCTCGCCTTCGACTACGGCACCAAGCGGGTCGGCGTCGCGGTCGGCAACGGTCTCTTGCGCAGCGGCCGCCCGCTGACCACGATCGCCGCCGAGGGCGACGCGCGCTTCGCGGCGATCGGCGCGCTGATCCGCGAGTGGCAGCCGGCGGCGCTGGTGGTCGGCGTGCCGCGCCACCCCGACGGTGCGGCACACGACAACACGCGCCGCGCGCAGCGCTTCGCGCGCCAGCTGCACGGGCGCTTCGGGCTGCCGGTGCACGAGGTCGACGAACGCTACACCAGCGTCGAGGCGCGCGCGCAGGGCGCGGTCGACCTCGACGCGGCGAGCGCGGCCCTCATCCTCGAGCAGTATTTCCGCGAGCACGCATGAGCCTGCTGTCCCTCGACGCCGAAGCCCTCTATGCCGACCTGCGCCGCGGCGTCGCCGACCTGCTGCGCGCGCTGCCGGCCGACGCGGTGCTCGTCGGCATCTGGTCGGGCGGCGCCTGGCTGGCCGAACGCCTGCAGCGCGACCTCGGGCTGCCCGGCGACCCCGGCGTGATCTCCAGCGCGCTGCACCGCGACGACTTCGGCTCGCGCGGGCTGGCCGGCGCGGGCGCGCACACGCGGCTGCCGTTCGAGGTCGAGGGCCGCTCGATCGTGCTGGTCGACGACGTGCTCTACACCGGCCGCACCGTGCGCGCGGTGATCAACGAGCTGTACGACTTCGGCCGGCCGGCGCGCGTGCTGCTGGCCGTGCTGGTCGACCGCGGCGGGCGCGAGCTGCCGATCGAGGCGGCCTACTCGGCCGCGCGCATCGCGCTGCCGGCCGGGCAGCGGCTGTCGCTGGCGCGCGGCGACGACGGCCGCTTCGCGTTCGACATCGAACCGGGGGCGTGACGGCATGCCGCGGCGCAACCCCCAGCTCAACGCCCACGGCGAGCTGATCCATCTGCTGTCGACCGAGGAGCTGCCGCGCGCCGTGCTGACGCAGATCCTCGACACCGCGGGCAGCTTCCTGTCGGTCAACGAGCGCGAGGTGAAGAAGGTGCCGCTGCTGCGCGGCAAGAGCGTGTTCAACCTGTTCTTCGAGAACAGCACGCGCACGCGCACCACCTTCGAGATCGCCGCCAAGCGGCTGTCGGCCGACGTCATCAACCTCGACATCGCGCGCTCGTCGACCGCCAAGGGCGAGAGCCTGCTCGACACCATCGCCAACCTGTCGGCGATGCACGCCGACATGTTCGTCGTGCGCCATGCCGAGAGCGGCGCGCCCTACCTGATCGCCGAGCACTGCGCGCCGCAGGTGCACGTGGTCAACGCCGGCGACGGGCGCCACGCGCACCCGACGCAGGGCCTGCTCGACATGTACACGATCCGCCACTACAAGGGCGACTTCGCCGGCCTCACGGTGGCGATCGTCGGTGACCTGGTGCACTCGCGCGTGGCGCGCTCGGACATCCACGCGCTCGCCACGCTGGGCGTGCCGGAGATCCGCGCCGTCGGCCCGAAGACGCTGGTGCCCGGCGACATGGCCGAGATGGGCGTGCGGGTCTGCCACGACCTCGCCGAGGGCATCCGCGACGCCGACGTGATCGTCATGCTGCGCCTGCAGAACGAGCGCATGAGCGGCGCCCTGCTGCCGTCGGCCGGCGAGTACTTCGAGAGCTGGGGCCTGACCGAGGACAAGCTCGCGCTGGCCAGGCCCGATGCCATCGTCATGCACCCCGGGCCGATCAACCGCGGCGTCGAGATCGACTCCGCGGTGGTCGACGGCCGGCAGAGCGTGATCCTGCCGCAGGTCACCTTCGGCATCGCCGTGCGCATGGCGGTGATGTCGATCATCGCGGGCAACGAGGCATGAGCGGCACGATCCTGATCCGCGGCGGCCGCGTCGTCGATCCGGCGAGTGGCCACGACGCCGTCGCCGACGTCGCCGTCGCCGACGGCCGCGTCGTCGCCCTCGGCCGCGACGAGGCGGCCTCCCTCTGGATCGGCGACGGCCGCATCGTCGCGATCGGCGCGGCGCCGGCGG
>JBLMVT010000422.1:0-4825 GCA_050256835.1 Betaproteobacteria bacterium
CGGCTGTGGCGGCGGCACGGGCGGCGCGGCCGGCGGCGCCGGCTCCTCGCTCTCCGGCTGCGGCGGACCGCCGAGCACGGGAGGTGGCGGCAGCGTGCCGGTCGACGGCGGCGGCTGCGCCGGCAGTTCGAGCGTGAACGGGGTGCCGCCGTCGGCCGTGCCGAATTCGGCGCTGCGCCGCGCGACGGCGCGCAGCATGAGGTCGCCCTCGACGCGAGCCCCGACCCGGTACGGTCGCGGCGGCTTGCCGTCGACCGACACCAGCGCGATGCCGCCGCCCTGCGGCGCGCTGGCGGCCGGGGCGACCACGCCGACCAGCTTGAAGCGGCTCGACAGCTCCGGCGCGACGGCAGCCTGCGCAGCCGGCGCGGCGATGCTGCCGAACAGCCGAGTCAGGTCGCCGCGCAACGGCGCCGCGGCGCTCACCGGCAAGGTGTAGGGCGGCGCCGTCGGCCCGCGGACCGCGAGTTGCAGCGCCCAGTACAGCGCGCTCGCCGCGACCAGGGCCCAGATCACGAAAGCCGACACGCGCGAAGGCATGCGGCGATTATCATTCAACGCCCTTGCGCGTCCGGCCTGCATCGGCGACGACAATCGCACGCACGGCACGCCTTCCGCTCGCAGCGTCCATGACCACCATGACCCGTCCCCACCTCGCGCGAAGCGCGCGCGGCTTCACCCTGATCGAGCTGATGGTGGTGCTCGTCATCATCGGCGTGCTGGCCGCGCTGATCGTGCCCAACGTGCTCGAGCGTGCCGACGACGCCCGCGTCACCGCGGCGCGCACCGACGTCAACAACCTGATGCAGGCGCTCAAGCTGTACCGCCTCGACAACCAGCGCTACCCGACGGCCGAGCAGGGCCTGCAGGCGCTCGTCGCGAAGCCGACCACGGGCCCGATCCCGCCCAACTGGAAGCCCTACCTCGACAAGCTGCCCAAGGACCCCTGGGGCAGCCCGTACCAATACGTCAACCCGGGCGTGAAGGGCGAGATCGACGTCTACAGCCTGGGCGCTGACGGCCAGCCCGGCGGCGATGGCAAGAACGCCGACATCGGCTCCTGGCAATAGCGCCGGGTCGCCGTCGGGCCGCGGCTCGCGCGGCTTCACGCTCGTCGAGCTGCTGATCGTGGTGGCGCTGATCGCGCTGGCCTCGGGCATCGCCTCGCTCGCGCTGCGCGACCCGGCGTCGACGCAGCTCGAACAGGAGGCGGCGCGCCTGTCGGCGCTGCTCGAGGCGGCGCGCGCCGAGGCACGGGCCTCCGGGCTGCCGGTGCGCTGGCAGGTGCTGCAGCCCGACGGCTCGTCCGACGGGGCGCCGTTCGCGGGGTTCCGCTTTCTCGGCCTGCCCGATGCTGCCGACCAGCCGCGGCGCTGGCTGCACGACGGCGTCAGCGCGCAGGTGATCGGCGCCGACGCGGTCCAGCTCGGCCCCGAGCCGGTGATCGCGCCGCAGCGCATTGTGCTCAGGCTCGACGACCGCCAGCTCGTGCTCGCCACCGACGGGCTCGAGCCGTTTCGCGTCGTCGAGGGCGAAGGTCCCGGATGATGCGGCGGGCCAGCGGCTTCACGCTGATCGAGGTGCTGGTCGCACTGGCGATCGTCGCCATTACGCTCGGCGCCGGCATCAAGGCCGCCGGCGCGCTGACCGCGAACGCCGAGCGGCTGACGGCAGTCACCGCGGCGCAATGGTGCGCCGACAACCAGCTCACCGCGCTCAAGCTGGCGCGCCAGTTCCCCGGCATCGGCGACGCCGACTTCGCCTGCGAACAGCTCGACCGCAGCTACCCCGGCCGCCTCGTCACGAGGCCGACGCCGAACCCGAACTTCCGCCGCGTCGACGCCCAGATCTTCGACGAAGAAGGGCACCCGCTGCTGACGCTGTCGACCATCCTGCCGAGGTACTGATCGATGCATCAAGGGCGCTCCGGGCGCGCGGATCACTGAGATGGAAGGCGGTGCGCGGCGCGAGCGCGGCTTCACCCTGGTCGAGGTGCTGGTCGCGCTGCTCGTCATGGCGGTGATGGCGACGATGGCCTGGCAGGGCGTTGACGGCATCGTGCGCGCACGCGCTGCCAGCGAAGGTCAGGTCGACCGCGTGCTGCGCCTGAACACCGTGCTCGCGCAGTGGGAGCGCGACCTCGCCGAGGTGGAGGACACCGACGTCGTGCCGGCGATCAGCTTCGACGGCTCCACCCTGCGCCTGACGCGCCGCGGCGACGCCGGCATCCAGCTCGTCGCCTGGTCGCTGCGCGACGGCGCGCTGCTGCGCTGGCCGGGACCGCAGGTGCGCGGCGTGCGCGAGCTGCAGGATGCCTGGATGCGCAGCCTGCAGCTGACCGGCGGCGAGCCACAGCAGCTGCGCGCCCTGGCCGGCGTGCTGCAGTGGCAGGTCTACTTCTACCGTGGCAACGCCTGGAGCAATGCGCAGTCGAGCGCCGACATCGACCTCGGCCGCGTCGCCACGCCGCCAGCCGGCGCCGCCAGCGGCGTGGCGACCGCCGCCCCGCGCACCGTCCTGCCCGCCGGCGTGCGCGTCGTGCTCGACTTCGCCGAGGGCAGTGGCTTCACCGGCGAGCTGACGCGCGACGTGCGTCTGGGCCCGCAACTGCAATGAGAGCGCACCAGCGCGGCGCCGCACTGCTAATGGCGATGATCATCGTCACGCTGGTGGCGACGCTGGCCGGCTCGATGATCTGGCAGCAGTGGCGCGCGGTGCAGGTCGAGACGGCCGAACGCGCGCGCACGCAGTCGGCCTGGATCCTCACTGGCGCGCTCGACTGGGCGCGGCTCATCCTGCGCGAGGATGCCCGCGCCGGCGGGCCCGACCATCTCGGCGAGCCGTGGGCCGTGCCGCTGGCCGAGGCGCGGCTGTCGACCTTCCTCGCCGCCGACCGCGACGCCGCCGGCGACGAAGGTCCCGACGCCTTCCTGTCGGGCTTCATCACCGACGCGCAGGCGCGCTACAACCTGCGCAACCTGATCGATCAGGACAAGGTGGTGCCCGGTGAGCTCGAGGTGCTCGGGCGACTGTGCGAGACCGCCGGCGTGGCGCCGGGCCTGGCGGCACAGATCGCCAACGGCCTGCTCGAGGCGAGCCGCGCCGACAACGGCACCGAGGCGCCGCTGATGCCGCACGGCATCGACGAGCTGTTCTGGCTCGGCGTCGACCCCGAGGCACTGCAGCGGCTGGCGCCCTACGTCGTGCTGCTGCCCGCGCGCACCCCGGTCAACGTCAACACCGCGCAGCGCGAGGTGCTGGCCGCCGTCGTCGACGGGCTCGACCTGGCCAGCGCCGAACGGCTGGTGCAGCTGCGCCAGCGCACGCCGTTCCGCAGGATCGAGGACGTCAAGCGCCAGCTGCCCGGCAGCGTCACCCTCCAGCCCTCGCGCATCGGCATCAGCTCGAACTTCTTCTTCGTCACCGGTCGGCTGCGCCTCGAGCAGCGCGTGCTGCAGGAGCGCTCGCTGGTCGAGCGCAAGGGCCTGGACATCGTGCCGCTGCGCCGCCAGCGCGTGAACCTGCAGGACCCCGCGGGCTGACGCCCGAACCTGCAACAACCAGACGCAACCCGTTGATTCGCGGGCCGGCGGCGTTGTCGGCCTCCTGTATCCTCGCTACCCTTGCCGGCCATGTCGATCCTCGTCATCCAGCTTCCGCCCCATGACCGGCTGCACCCCGGGACGCCGGGCGGCGCGGCGGAAGAGGTCGGGCCGGGGCTGGGCACCGAATACGACTACGTGCTCAGCAACGACGGCCTCGCGCCGACCTCGCAGGGCCGGGCCGCCGCGCGCTTGCTGCCGCGCGCCACCAGCACCGTCGCCGTGCTCGCCGACATCGACGTGAGCTGGCACCGCATCACGCTGCCGCGCGCGCCGGCGCAGCGGCTGCGCGAGGCGCTGCTCGGCGTGCTCGAGGAGGCGCTCCTCGACGAAGACGTGCACCTCGCGCTGGCGCCCAACGCCGTCGCCGGTCAGCCGACCTGGGTGGCGGCGGTCAACCGCCCCTGGCTCGCCGGTCAGCTGCGCTGGCTCGAACGCGCCCAGGTGTTCGTCGACCGCGTGGTGCCGCTGTCGTGGCCCGACGATCCGCCGGTCGGCCACTTCGCCGAGACCGCCGACGGCCCCGACGCCGGGCTCGGCCGGCAGACGCTGACCTGGGCGCACGCCGACGGCGTCGCCACGCTGCGTCTGCAGGGCGGTCTGGCGCGCGCCCTTCTGCCCAACCCGATCCCGACCGGCGCGCGCTGGAGCGCGTCGCCGGCCGCCGCCGCCCAGGCCGGCGCCTGGCTGGGCACGCCCGTGGCGGTGATGACGCCGGCGCAGCGCGCACTGCAGGCTGTGCGCTCGACCTGGAACCTGCGCCAGTTCGATCTTGCGCCGCGCCACCGCGGCGCGCGCGCGCTGCGCGACGGCTGGCGGCGCTATCGCAGCCGCGACTGGCGGCCGATCCGCATCGGACTGGTCGCGCTGGTGGTGCTGCAGGTCGTCGCGCTCAACCTCTGGGCCTGGCACCAGCGCGCCGCGATCGAACAGCAGCGCGCCCAGATGACCGCCCTGCTGCGCAGCAGCTTCCCGCAGGTGCGCGCCGTGCTCGACGCGCCGGCGCAGATGCGCCGCGAGACCGAGGCGCTGCGCGTCGCGGCCGGCCGGGCCGGCGAGGCCGACCTCGAACCGATGCTGCACGCCGCCGCCAGCGCCTGGCCGGCCAACCGGCCGCCGGTCGACAGCCTGCGCTACGAACCCGGCCGCCTGACACTCGGCGCGGGTGGCTTCAGCAACGAGGAGATCGAGCAGTTTCGCGCCCGGCTGCAGCCCGCCGGCTG
>JBLMVT010000423.1:0-4943 GCA_050256835.1 Betaproteobacteria bacterium
GGCGTCGCCGACCAGCACCCAGCCGTCGCCGCACCATCGCTCGGCGCGCGCCCAGGCCAGCGGCCACGCGCCGCGCGCGCCCGCCAGCGCGAGGCCGCCGCCGGCGCCGCCCGTCGCGTCGTTCAGTGCGCGCTCGAAGTCGGCGTCTTCCGCCGCCATCAGCTCGCGCGCCCGAGCGGCGGGCAGCGACCAGACCAGGCCGTACGAGCGGCCGGGCTCGGGCCGGTCGAACGGCAGCAGCGCCAGCACGTCGGGGGCGCGAAACCACTGCAGCGCGCGCTGGCGGTGCGGTTCGCCCGCGACCAGCCGGGCGGCGATCGCCGTCTGGCCGTAGTCGTGGCGGTCGACGACGATGCCGAGCGCGTCGCGGCTCGGCGAGGCGCGCCCCTCGGCGATCGCGTGCAGCGAGGCCAGCACCGGCTCGCCCGGCGCGACGCGCGTGACGTGCGGCGCGAAGCGCACGGCGTTGCCCAGTTCGACCTCGAGCGCCCCGGCGTCGACGATCCAGGCCAGCTCGCGCACGCGTTGCGCATACGCCGAGAAATCGACCGCCGCGCCGGCGGCGTCGCCCATCACGTGCATGTCGTGCACCGGCGTCGCCGCGCCGGCCGGCAGCGCGTCCCAGACACGCAGGCTCTGCAGCAGCGCCACCGAGGCCGCGTTGAGCGCGTAGGTGCGCACGTCGGCGCCGCGCGCGGGCGCCGGTTCGGCCTCCTGCAGCGCGACCGAAAGGCCGTGCCGCGAGAGCGCCAGCGCCAGCGTGCGGCCGACGATGCCGCCGCCCTGCACGCAGACGTCGTAGCGTTCCATCGGTTGCGATTGTAGGCAGCGGGGTGGTCCGATGCCCGGGCAGAATCGGCGCATGAGGAGTCTCTGGCTGCGCCGGCTGGCGCTCGGGCTGCTGGGCGTCGTGCTGCTGCTGGCGGCGCTGGCCGGCTGGTTCGTCGCCACCTTCGACGCCGACCGCTACAAGGGCCTGGCGGTCGAGTGGATGAAGCGCGAGCACGACCGCACGCTGGCGATCGACGGGCCGCTCGAGCTTTCGCTGTTCCCGCGCCTGCAGGTCAGGCTGTCGAAGGTGCGGCTGTCCGAACAGGGCCGGCCCGACGAGTTCGCCTCGGTCGACGAGGCGGCGCTGGCGGTGCAGCTGCTGCCGCTGCTGGCGCGCCAGCTCGTCGTCGACCGCGTGTCGGCGCGCGGCGTGCGCGTCGTCTATGCGCGCGACGCCCGCGGCCGGCGCAACGTCGACGACCTGCTCGGCGGCGGCGCGAAGACGCACGACAAGGCCAACGACACGACGAGCGCGCCGCCGCCCGCGGCGCTCAAGTTCGACATCAGCCGCATCGACCTCGACGACGTGCGCGCCAGCCTGCGCGATGCCGCCGTGCCGCTCGAGGGCGAGGTGACGCTGGTGTCGCTGCACAGCGGCCGGCTCGGCGTCGGCGCGGCGGCGCCGCTGGCGCTGGAAGCCACGGTCGCGCTGACGCAGCCGGCGCTCGTCGGACGACTGTCCGGCCAGCTGCGCCTCGCCGTCGACCCGGCCGCGAACGCGCTGTCGGCCGACGAGATGCAGCTGCAGTTCAAGGGCGACGTGCCCGGTGCCCGGGCGCTCGATGCGACGCTGCGCGGCAGCGTGCACTACGCCGCGACGAGCGGCACGCTGCAGGCGCGCGACCTGGCGCTCGACTTCGGCGCCCGTCTGGGCGCGCTGGCGCTGACCGGGTCGCGGCTGCGGCTGGCGAGCTTCGCCTACACGAGCGCCAGCGAGACCCTCGCGCTGACGAAACTGCAGCTCGAGCTGGCCGGCAGGCAGGGCGCCGACCCGCTGTCGTTCGCGCTCGACTGGCCGCAACTGGACGTGCAGCGCGACCGCCTGCAAGGCAGCGCGCTGCAAGGTCGCTTCGCGCTCGCCGGCGCCAACGCGGTCGAGGGCCGATTCGCGTCGAAGGCGCCGGCCGGCCGCTTCGAGCAGATCCGGCTGCCCGGCCTCGAAGTGACGCTGAAGGGGCGCAACGGCCCGCGCCAGTTCGACGGACAGGCAAGGGGCGAGCTGCTGCTCGACGCGGCACGCCGCAGCGCGGCCTTCGAGCGGATGGCGCTGAACGCGCGGGTTCAGGAGCCGGGGCTGGCGCCGCTGGCGCTTCAGGTCGACGGACGAGCCGAGGCCTCGGCGCAGTCGGCGGCCTGGAAGCTCGCCGGCAACCTGAACGAGAACAAGTTCACCAGCGACGGCAAGGCCGAATTCGGCAGCGGACCGAAGAGCGTGCCGACCGTGCAGGCCGAGGCGCGCTTCGACAGCCTCGATGTCAACAAGCTGCTGCCGGCCGCCGCCGCGGCGAGCGCACCCGCCGGCGGCAAGGCGTCCGACACGCCGGTCGACCTCGCCGGCCTGAAGGCCGTCAACGGCAAGTTCGCGCTGCGCGCCGGCCGGCTGGCGGTGCGCCAGTACCGCGTCGCCGACGCGCGGCTCGACGCCAGTCTCGCCGACGGCGTGCTGCGCGTGCCGACGCTGCAGGGCAAGGCCTGGGGCGGCAGCATCGACGCCAGCGGCTCGGCCGACGCGGCGACACAGCGAATGGCGATCCGGCTGGCCGGCAACGGGGTCGACGTGAACGCGCTGCTGAAGGACGTGGCTGGCTTCGACCGCCTCGAGGGCACGGGGCGCGTCGCCGCCGACCTGAACAGCGCCGGGCGCAGCGTCACCGAGCTGCGGCGCACGCTCGCGGGCAGCGCCTCGCTGCAGCTGCGCGACGGCGCCGTCAAGGGCATCAACCTGGCGCGTGCCCTGCGCCAGGCCAAGGCCGCGCTCGCGCTGAAGCAGGACGCGGTGCAGCGCGCCAGCCAGACCGAGAAGACCGATTTCTCCGAGCTGAGCGCGAGCTTTCGCATCGCCGGCGGCGTGGCCCACAACAGCGACCTCGACCTGAAGAGCCCGTTCCTTCGCCTGGGCGGCCAAGGCGACATCGACGTCGGCCGCGGGCGCATCGACTACACGGCGCGCGCCACCGTGGTTGGCTCGCCCAAGGGCCAGGACGCCGGCGAGCTGGCGGCGCTGAAGGGATTGACGGTGCCAGTGCGCCTGAGCGGGCCCTTCGAGGCGGTCGACTGGCACATCGAGTGGTCGGCGGTCGCCGCCGGCGCGTTGAGGAACGAACTCCAGAAGCGGCTCGACGAGACGCTGCAGAAGAAGCTCGGCGTGCCGCCTGCGGGCGGGGCCGCTTCGGCCCCGCCGCCCAGGCGCCCCGAGGACATCCTCAAGGACCGCCTGAAGGGCCTGCTGCGCTGAGGGGGCGCGAACCCGCGCCCGTAGAATCGGCCCCTTTCGCCAGCCTTCGAGCCCTTTCGCCATGAGCCTGCAATGCGGCATCGTCGGCCTGCCCAATGTCGGCAAGTCGACGCTCTTCAACGCGTTGACCAAGGCCGGCATCGCGGCCGAGAACTACCCCTTCTGCACGATCGAGCCCAACGTCGGCATCGTCGAGCTGCCCGACCCGCGGCTGGCCGCGCTGGCGGCGATCGCCAAGCCCGAGCGCGTGGTGCCGGCGGTGGTCGAGTTCGTCGACATCGCCGGGCTGGTCGCCGGCGCTTCGAAGGGCGAAGGGCTGGGCAACCAGTTCCTCGCCCACATCCGCGAGACCGACGCGATCGTCAACGTGGTGCGCTGCTTCGACGACCCGAACGTCATCCACGTGGCCGACCGGGTCGATCCGGTCGCCGATTCCGAGGTGATCCAGACCGAGCTGTGCCTGGCCGACCTGGCCACGGTCGAGAAGAGCCTGGCGCGCCACGTCAAGGTCGCCAAGGCGGGCGGCGACAAGGAGGCGCAGCGGCTGGTCGACGTGCTGAGGAAGTGCGAGGCCGCGCTCGACCAGGGTCGACCGGTGCGCAGCATCGCCTTCGCGAGGGAGGAGCTGGCGGTGCTCAAGCCGCTCGGCCTCATCACGGCCAAGCCGGCGATGTTCGTCGCCAACGTCGCCGACGACGGCTTCGAGAACAACCCTTACCTCGACCGGCTGCGGGAGTACGCCGCCGGCCAGCACGCGCCGGTGGTGGCGATCAGCGCGAAGACCGAGTCCGAACTGGCCGACATGAGCGAAGAGGACCGACGATTGTTCCTCGCCGAGATGGGGCAGGACGAGCCCGGGCTGAACCGTCTCGTGCGCGCGGCGTTCCAGCTGCTCGGCCTGCAGACCTACTTCACCGCCGGGCCGAAGGAGGTGCGCGCCTGGACCATCCCCGTGGGCGCGACGGCACCACAGGCCGCGGCGGCGATCCACACCGACTTCGAGCGCGGCTTCATCCGGGCCCAGACGATCGCCTACGACGACTACATCGCCTGCAGCGGCGAGCAGGGCGCGAAGGAGGCCGGCCGCATGCGCTCAGAAGGCAAGGACTACGTCGTCAGGGACGGCGACGTGCTGCACTTCCTCTTCAACGTCTGACCCGCCGTCTGCTTTAAAGTTAGCGCATACTAGCAAAATGGTTCAAATAATCTGTCGATCCTCTTCATAAGCAGTCTCGATCGACGAGTGCTAACATGACGGAACTGAAAGGGGGCCGGCGTGTCTGAGAAAGCCATGAGCAAGTCTTCCGCCACCGCAGTCGCGATCCGTGATCCATGGGCCCTGGTGCCGCCGATCGGCAACCTCGACGCCTACATCTCGGCCGTCAACCGCATTCCGCTGCTGAGCCAGGAGGAGGAAGTCCGGCTGGCGCAGCGTCTGCGCGAGCAGGGGGATCTGGAGGCGGCGGGCAAGCTGGTGCTGTCGCACCTGCGGCTGGTCGTGTCGGTGTCACGCCAGTACCTCGGCTACGGCCTGCCCCACGGCGACCTCATCCAGGAGGGCAACATCGGCCTGATGAAGGCGGTCAAGCGCTTCGACCCCCAGCAGGGCGTGCGGCTGGTCAGCTACGCGCTGCACTGGATCAAGGCCGAGATGCAC
>JBLMVT010000424.1:0-3374 GCA_050256835.1 Betaproteobacteria bacterium
CTCAACGTGTTCGCCAACGAGTCGTTCATCGACGAGCTGGCGGTCGCTGCACGCAAGGACCCGCTCGAGTACCGGCGCGCGCTGCTCGCCAAGGAGCCGCGCTTCCTGCGCGTGCTCGGCATCGCCGCCGACAGGTCGGGCTGGGGCAAGCCGGTGGCAGCCGGGCGCTCGCGCGGCGTCGCCGTGATGGAAGGCTACGGCACCTACCTCGCGATGGTCACCGAGGTGTCGACCGCGGGCGGCGAGATCACGCTGCACAAGGTGACGATCGCCGCCGACCTGGGCAGCATGGTGAACCCGAACATCGTCGAGCAGCAGATCCAGAGCAGCGTCATCTTCGGCCTGTCGGCCGCGCTGTGGGGCGAGATCACGCTGAAGAACGGTGTCGTCGAGCAGAACAACTTCAACGACTACCAGGTCGTGCGCATGAACCAGTCGCCGGCGATGGACATCACCTTGCTGGCCGGCGGCGAGAAGCCGGGCGGCATCGGCGAACCGGTGACGGCGCTGATCGGGCCGGCGGTCGCCAACGCGGTCTACGCCGGCACCGGCAAGCGGCTGCGCAAGCTGCCGCTGCGCTTGGCCTGAAGACGGCGGTGCGAACAGGAAACCCGCCGGGAGGCGGGTTTCCTCGTTTGGGCGCACAGTCGTCGCCCATGCGAAGGCTCGTCGGCGCCCTGCTCTGCCTGCTGTGCTCGCTGGCCTGGGCGCAGGACTACGAGCGCGAGGCGCGCTGGGAACAGCAGACGCTGGCGGCGCTGGTCGTCGGCGAGGCGGTCCACCTGCAGCAGAAGAACGGCCACCGCTTCCTCGGCCTGTACACCCGCGCGGCGAACGAGCGCGGCACCGTCGTCATCGCCCACGGCCGCGGCTGGTCGCCCGACTACGACCTTTACGGCGAGCTGCGCACGCGGCTGGCCGACGCCGGCTGGTCGACGCTGGCGATCCAGATGCCGGTGCTGCCGGCCACGGCACACATCGGCGAATACCTGCCGACCTTCCCCGACGCCGACGAGCGCCTTGCCCTGGCAATCGCCTGGCTGCACGCCAAGGGGGCGCGGCGCGTGGCCATCGTCTCGCACAGCCTGGGCGCGACGATGGCCAACCACTACCTCGTCAACGCCGAGCGGCCGGGCGTCGACGCCTGGGTGATGATCAGCATCATCAACGGGCTGGAGGACATGTTCCGCATCCACGTGCCGGTGCTCGACGTGTTCGCCGGCGCGGACTGGTCGGTGACGCGCTTCGGCGGCGACGAGCGCCGCGCGCAGATCGAGAAGATCGCCGGCTCGCGCCAGGTGGTGATCGCCGGCGCCGAGCACTTCTTCGAAGGCCACCGGCCCGAGCTGACCCGCGTCATCGTCGACTTCCTCGACCACGTGCCGCCTGCCCACTGAGCGGCGCGATCGTCGCGCTATTCTTCGGCCTCCCGCCGATGACGGCCGATCGCATGATCCTTCCACCCCCTCCCCGCAGCGTCGAGGCGCTGCCCGTCGCCTGCCAGGTGCTCGTCGTCGGCGCCGGGCCGGCGGGCAGCGCCTGCGCCCGCACGCTGGCGCGCGCCGGCATCGACGTCGTGCTGGCCGACCAGCACGCCTTCCCGCGCGACAAGGTGTGCGGCGACGGGCTGATCCCCGACGCCTATGCCGCGCTGCGGCGGCTGGGCGTGCTCGACGAGGTGATGCGCCACGCCCAGCCGGTGGCGCACGTCGGCTGCGTCGGCCCGAGCGGGGCGCGCATCGACGTGCCGGGGACGATGGCGGTGCTGCCGCGCCGCACGCTCGATCTCATCCTGTGCCGCGCCGCGGTCGACGCCGGCGCGGCGCTGCTGCCACCGGCCCGCTTCGAGGCGCCGCTGGAAGACAACGGCCGCGTCACCGGGGCGCGGCTGAGGGTCGGCGGCGGGCTGCACGAACTGCGCGCCGACTGGGTCGTGCTCGCCACCGGCGCGGTGCCGCAGGCGCTGATCGCCTCGGGCATGTGCGAGCGCCGCACCCCCAGCGGCGTGGCGCTGCGCGGCTACGTCAGGAACGAGGCCATGGTCGGCCGCATCAAGGCGCTCGACGTGGTCTGGCACCGGAGGCTCAGGCCCGGTTATGGCTGGATCTTCCCTTGCCGCGACGGCGTGTTCAACATCGGCGTGGGCATTGCACACAGCCACAACGTGCTGAAGGACGGCCGGCTCGGCATGAAGGACGTCAACCTGCGCGAGGTGTTCGCGGCCTTCGCCGAGGTCTACGCGCCGGCCGGCGAACTGCTGGCTGGCGGCACGCTGCAGGGCGAGCTGAAGGGCGCGCCGCTGCGCTGCTCCCTCGAGGGTGCGCGCCTCGCGCGGCCGGGCCTGCTGGTCACCGGCGAGGCCGCGGGAAGCACCTATTCGTTCACCGGCGAGGGCATCGGCAAGGCGCTGGAGACCGGCATCCACGCCGCCGAGGCGATCGAGGGCCGCGCGAAGACGCGCGACGATGCCGCGGTGCGCGCCGACTACGAGGCGCGGCTGGCCGCGCTCAAGCCGCGCTTCGCGATGTACGAGAAGGCCAACCGGGTCAATCAACACCCGTGGCTCGCCGACCTGGTGATCTGGCGCGGCAAGAAGAGCGCGAAGCTGCTCGCGCGCATGAGCGGCGTCCTCAACGAGACCAGCAACCCCGGCAACCTGGTCAGCTTCAAGGGCTTCCATCGCCTGTTCCTCGAATAGACGAGCGAGACACGCATGTGCCAGCTGCTGGGCATGAACTGCAACACGCCGACCGACATCGTGTTCAGCTTCACCGGCTTCGCGACGCGCGCCGACGAGCACAAGGACGGCTTCGGCGTCGCATTCTTCGAGGGCCGCGGCGTGCGCTGCTTCGTCGACGCGCAGAGCGCGCGCCACTCGCCGGTGGCCGAGATGGTGCGCCGCTACCCGATCAAGAGCGACAACGTCGTCGCCCACATCCGCAAGGCGACGCAAGGCCGCGTCGCGCTCGAGAACACGCACCCGTTCGTGCGCGAGCTGTGGGGCCGCTACTGGGTGTTCGCCCACAACGGCGACCTTCGGGGTTTCGCGCCGCGGCTGCACGGCGCCTACCGCCCGGTCGGCGACACCGACAGCGAGCGCGCCTTCTGCTGGCTGATGCAGGAGCTGAACAAGGCGCACGCGCGCACGCCGCCAATCGACGAACTGACGCGCACGCTGGCCGAACTGGTGCCGCGGCTGGCCGCGCACGGCCCGTTCAACTTCATGCTGAGCAACGGCCAGGCGCTGTGGACCCACTGCTCCACGCGGCTGCACTACCTGGTGCGCCAGCATCCGTTCGCCCGCGCGGTGCTGCAGGACGACGACCTGAGCGTCGACTTCGCCCGCCTCACCACGCCCGCCGACCGCGTCGCCA
>JBLMVT010000425.1:0-3218 GCA_050256835.1 Betaproteobacteria bacterium
GGTGGCCTCGGCCGCCGCGATCAACCGCACGATGGAGGCGCTGATCCGCGAGTGCCCCGAGCAGTACCTGTGGGCCTACGCGCGCTACAAGGCGCCGCGCGTCGACGGGCTCGCGCTCGAGGAACGCGCGCCGTGAAGTCGCTCGCCTCGCGCCTCGTGCTCGCGCTCCTGTGGGCGGTGCACGGCCTGCCGCTGGCCTGGCAGGCGGCTCTCGGCCGCGCGCTCGGCGCGCTGCTGCACGCGCTGGCCGGCTCGCGCCGGCGCATCGCGCTGCGCAACGTCGAGCTGTGCCTGCCCGAACTCGACGCAGGGCGGCGCCGCGCGCTGGTGCGCGAGCATTTCGGCTGGCTCGGGCGCAGCATCGTCGAGCGCGGGCTGCTGTGGCATGCCCCGGTGCCGCGCCTCAGGAGGCTGATCCGCGTCGAGGGCGACCCGACCCTGGCCGAGCGCAGCGAGCGCCCGGTGATGTGGCTGGTGCCGCACTTCGTCGCGCTCGACGTCGCCGGCGTGGCGACGCAGATCTTCCAGCGGCAGCAGGTCGCGTCGATCTACCAGGCGCAGAGCAACCCGGTGATGGACGCGGCGATCCGGCGCGGCAGGCTGCGCTTCCGCCAGGGCGAGGTCTACCCGCGCAGCGATTCGGCCAGGCCGCTGCTGCGCGCGATCCGCCGCGGCTGGGCCTTCTTCAACCTGCCCGACATGGACTTCGGCATCCGCGACGCCGCGTTCGTGCCATTCTTCGGCGTCCCCGCGGCGACGCTGCTCGCGCCGTCGCGCATGGCGCGCGCGCTCGGCATGGTGGTGCAGCCGGTGGTGGCCGAGCTGCTGCCCGGCGGGCAGGGCTACCGCGTGCGCTTCGAGCCGCCGTGGACCGACGGGCCGAGCGACGACGCGCGCGCCGACACCGCGCGCATGAACCGCTGGATCGAGTCCGAGATCCGCCGCAACCCGGCCCAGTACCTGTGGGTGCACAAGCGCTTCAAGACGCGGCCGGAGGGTGAGGCGTCGCTGTACGACCGCACGCGATAATGACCGCATGAAGCTGCGCTTCACCAAGATGCACGGCGCGGGCAACGACTTCGTCGTGCTCGACGCGACGCGCGCGCCGCTGGCGCTCGACGCGGCAGCGATGCGCCGGCTCGGCGACCGGCGCTTCGGCGTCGGCGCGGACCAGATCCTCGTCGTCGAGCCGGGCGACGCGCCCGACATCGACTTCCGCTACCGCATCTTCAATGGCGCGAGCGGCGACGAGGTCGAGCAGTGCGGCAACGGCGCGCGCTGCTTCGTGCGCTACGTGCTCGACCATGGCCTGTCGGAGAAGACCACCCTGCGCGTCGCGACGCCGAACACCCGGCTCGAGCTGCGCGCGCAGCCCGACGGCCGCGTCACGGTCGACATGAGCGCGCCGGTGTTCGACCTCGGGCGCGTGCCGTTCGACGCCGCCGGCCTGGTGCCACGCGAGGTGAACGGCTGCGCGCTCTGGCCGCTCGAGGTGGACGGTCGCCGCGTCGAGGCCGCTGTGCTGTCCATGGGCAACCCGCACGCGGTGCTCGACGTGGCGCAGTTCGGCGTGGCGGGCATCGACGAAGCGCCGGTGGCCGCGATCGGCCCGCTGATCGAACACCACCCGCGCTTTGCGCGCGGGGTCAACGCCGGCTTCGTGCAGGTGCTCGCGCGCGACCGCGTCGCGCTGCGCGTGCACGAGCGCGACGCCGGCGAGACGCTGGCCTGCGGCACCGGCGCCTGCGCCGCGGTCGTCGCCGGCATCCGCCAGGGCCGCCTCGACGCGCGGGTCGACGTGCAGACGCGCGGCGGCGTGCTCACCATCGAGTGGGCCGGCGGCGCGTCGAGCGTCCTGATGACCGGCCCGGCGGCCACCGTCTACGAAGGAGAGATCGAACTGTGACCAGCGGAGTGCAGGGCATCACCGAGGCCGATATCGCAGAGTACCTGGCCAACACGCCGGGCTTCTTCGAGCGCCATGCCGAGCTGCTGGCCAGCGTGCAGCTCAGCAGCCCGCACGGCCAGCGCGCGGTCTCGCTGCAGGAGCGGCAGATGGAAATGCTGCGCGAGAAGATCAAGGGCCTGGAGGCGAAGATCATCGAGATGATCCGCAACGGCCAGGAGAACGCGGCCATCGCCGACCGGTTGCACCGCTGGATGCGCGCGCTGATGCTCACCGCCAGCCCGGCCGAGCTGCCCGCCGTGCTGGTGCGCGAGCTGAAGGAGCAGTTCCTCATCCCGCAGGCGGCGATCCGCGTCTGGGACGTCGCCGATGCCTACCGCGTGCTCGGCTTCGCGCAGGGCGTGAGCGAGGACGCCAAGAGCTTCGCGACCAGCCTGACGCTGCCGTACTGCGGCGTCAACTCGGGCTTCGAGGCCTCGCGCTGGTTCGACGACCCGGCCACCGTCGTATCGATGGCGATGATCCCGCTGCGGCGCACCGCGATGGCGCCGGCGTTCGGCCTGCTCGTGCTCGGCTCGCCCGACCCGACGCGCTACACGGTCGACATGGGCACCGACTTCCTGCAGCGCATCGGCGAGATCGCCGGCGCCGGGCTGGCGCGGCTGCTGCCGGCCGACTGACCGCCGTGAGCGACGCGATCGACGCGCCCGACGCCGACATCGCGCGCTGGCTCGAGCACCTGCGCGTCGAGCGGCGCCTGGGCGCGCGCACGCTGGCGCTGTATGCCGACGCCTGCGCGCGGCTGCAGGCGCTGGCCGGCGAGGGCGGCACGGCGCTGCGCGCCGTCAGCGTGCCGCAGGTGCGCAGCTTCGCGGCACGCCTGCACCGCGCCGGCCTCGGGCCGCGCAGCCTGGCGCTCGTGCTGTCGGCCTGGCGCGGCCTGTACCGCTGGCTCGGCCGCGAAGGCCTGGTGAACCTCAACCCGGTCGAGGGCGTGCGCGCCCCCAAGGCCGGCCGGCCGCTGCCCAAGGCGCTGGCAGTCGACCAGGCGGTGCAGCTGGCCGGCTTCGCGGCGCGCGCGCCGGCGACGCCGCAGGGCGTTGCGCTCGAGGCGCGCGATGCCTGCATCGTCGAGCTGCTGTACGGCTGCGGGCTGCGCATCGGCGAGCTGGTCGACCTCGACGCCGCGCCCGGGCCGCGCGGCTGGATCGACCGCGACGCCGCCGAGGCGCACGTCATCGGCAAGGGCCGCAAGCGGCGCAGCGTGCCGGTCGGCCGGCCCGCGATCGAGGCGCTGGCGCGCTGGCTCGCC
>JBLMVT010000426.1:0-7138 GCA_050256835.1 Betaproteobacteria bacterium
CGGTAGATCCAGCTGAAGAACTTGAACCTCGGGTCGTAGTCATCGATGCGCTCCGCAACCTTGAGGAAGACCGTCTGGCTCACGTCGCTGGCGTCCTCGGCGCGGCGCAGCACCCACAGCGCGGCGTTGAAAACCGGCCGCTGGTAGCGCACCACCAGCGCCGTGAACGCCTCGCGGTCGCCCTGCCGCACGCGCTCGGCCAGCGCGCGGTCTTCCTCCTCGTCGGAAATACACGCGAGCCGGGCGGAAGTTGGAGCGCGCATCACCGCGCCGGCACGATCTCGAGGATCCGGTCGAACCCGGAGTAGGTGAAGATGTCCCTCAGGTGCGGACCCACGCCTTCCAGGCGCAGCCCGCCGCCCGCGGCGAGCAAGCGCTTCTGGGTCTTGAGCAGCACGCCCAGGCCGGCGCTCGAGATGTACTCGAGCGCGCGGCAGTCGAGCGTGACGCGGCCCTGGGTGCCGTCGAGGTAGGACTGGGCCGCGGCCGCCTGCGCGGCATCGAGCCGCCCCGTCACGACGATCGCTCCATCCGGGCCGGGCTGCAGGTCGAGCATGTCAGTCTCCCGTCTTGGTGGCCGCGGCGGCGGGCGCCAGGCCGATGCGAATCGTCACCCGGCCCTGCCGGCGCGCCGCGTCATAGCGGTATTCGATCGCGTCGACGAGGCCGCGCACCAGGTGCAGCCCGAGGCCGCCCACCGGCCGGCGCTCGAGCGGCAGCGTGAGGTCGGGGGCCGGCGCACGGGCGGCGTCGAACGGCGCGCCGCCGTCGTCGATCAGCGTCGCGACCATGCCCTCGCCCTCGTGCGCCAGCTCGATCACGACCGGCGCGCCCCCACCGCCGTACTTCACGAAGTTGGTGAACAGCTCCTCGATGCCGAGGTCGAGCCGCGTGCGCGCCGCCGCATCGGCGCCGGCACGCTCGCAGAACGCCGCCGTGAAGGCGACGATCTCCGCCAGCGCGTCGATTCGGCGCGCGAACGAACGGCGTGCCGCCGTCATCGCCGCCCCTCGCGTGTGACGAGCACCAGCGTGATGTCGTCGTCGGGCGGCGCGCCGCCGGCGAAGCGCTCGGCCGCGTCGAGCAGCGCGGCGCCGAGCGCGGCCATCGGCAGGCGCCGGTGCTCGCGCAGCAGGGCGCGCACCCGCGCCTCGCCGAAGCGCTCGCCGTCGGCACGCGCTCGCTCGTAAACGCCGTCGGACAGCAGCGCGAGGAGGTCGCCCGGCTCGAGGTCGAGCGACACCGGCGGCGCCGCGGACGGCAGCGGCATCGCGCCGAGCGGGAAACCGGTCGGCCCGTGCACCGCGAAGTCGTCGGCACGCGCGCGGTAGTGCAGGATCGGCCCCTGGCCGCCGCTGAGATAGCGCAGCCGGTGCGCGGCCGGGTCGAGCAGGCCGACGAAGCCGGTGATGAAGCAGTCGGCGGGCAGCGTCTCGGCGAGCTGGTCGTTGACCTGGGCGAAGGCCGTTTCCAGGTCCGCCCCCAGGCGCAGCGCCATGCGCAGCATGGCGTGCATGCGCATCACCGACAGCGCGGGGCCGATGCCGTGGCCGGTGGCGTCGGCCAGCACGACGAGCAGGCTCGTGTCGTGCCACGACAGGTCGAAGGTGTCGCCGCCGGTCTGCAGCGCCGGCAGCGACACGCCGTGCACGTCGTAGCCCGGCACCTCGGGCATGGCCGCTGGCAGCGTGCTCGCCTGCACGCGTCGCGCGACGTCGAGCTCCTGGCGCAGGCGCTCGCCTTCGAGCATCGACTCGGTCAGCCGCACGCGCTGCAGCGCGACGGCGCACTGCGCGGCGAGCGCCTCGGCGAGTGCCTCGTCGGCCGCGTCGAACACGCCGTCGGCCCGGTTCAGCACCTGCATCACGCCGACCAGCGCGTCGCGGTGGTCGACCAGCGGCAGCGTCAGGCTGCAGCGCGTGCGGAAGCCCGAGCGGCGGTCGACCGCAGGGTCGAAGCGCGGGTCGGCGTAGCAGTCGGACACGTTGATGGCGCGGCGGTCGCGCGCGCAGGCGCCGACCAGGCCCGCGCCGACCGGCACGCGCACGTGGCGGATGTCGCTCGCCACCTCGAGCACCAGCTCGTCGGTCGCCGCGTCGTGCAGCCACACGGAGGCGCGCTCGGCCCGCAGCACCTGCCGCGCGGCGCGCGTGACCTCGGCGAGCATCGCCATCAGGTCGAACGGCGCGGCCAGCGCTCGCGTGACCTCGAGGATGGCCTCGAGGTCACGCGACGCCAGCCCGACCGGTCGGCCGCGTCCGTTCATGGCGGCGCAATCTAGCACCGGAGCATGCGGGCTGCCATTCGCACCAGCCCGCAGCGCGGCCTCAGAACTCCACCGGCGGCCCGCGCCACGCCGCGTCGCGCGGCCGCGATCGTGCAAGCGCGAACGCCGCGCCGCACCAGCCGGTGCAGGCGTTGCGTCCCGGCCGGCGCCGCCAGCGGTTGAGCAGCGCCTTGCAGCGCGCGTAGAAGCGGAAGAAGCGCAGCACGGCGTCACGCTCGCGCGTCGTGGGCGGGCCGGCCTTGCACACCAGCTTGTCGTCGATCATCCCGCGATCGACGAGCGTCACCGCGTCCCAGGCGGGGACGACGAGCCGCGTGCCGGCGGCCAGCCGCGGCCCGAGCACGAGGGCGTCGAGCAGGTCGCCCTCGAGGCCGAGCCGGTCGGGCACCGAGCCGTAGTTGAACGGGCAGGGGAACGGCGACACGAAGTCGACGCGGCCGGTCGAGCCGCGCTTGAGGAAGCTGCCGCGCGGGATCTCGATCACCACCTCGACCTCGACGGGCGACGCGTCGTCTTGCACCGGGTGAGGGTAAGCGATCGGGCCGACAATGCCGGCACCGTTCCAGGGAGGCCCCGATGACGATCACCGTCCGCCGCGACCCCGCCGGCCCGATGCGCCAGCGCGTCCGCATCCGCGCACACGAGCTGATCGCCGACGAGCAGCCCGACAACGGCGGCGAGGACGCCGGCCCCGACCCGCACGACCTCTACGACGCGGCGCTCGGCGCGTGCAAGGCGCTGACCATGCTGTGGTACGCCAAGCGCAAGGGCATCGCGCTCGACGACGTGGCGGTCGATGTCGAGCGCGACCGCTCGCAGGAGGCGGCAGGCACCTACCGGCTGCGCACCGTGCTGTCGCTCGGCGGCGCGCTGAGCGATGCCGATCGCGACCGCCTGCTCGCCGTCGCCGGCAAGTGTCCGCTGCACAAGCTGATGACGCAGGTGACGACCGAGATCGAGACCGTGCTCGCCGACACCAATCCAGGCTGAGCGCTTCTGCGGGTGTCCCGGGTGTCTCAACAGCCCGTCAGGGTTTTTGGGTGCGCTGCATGATGGGTGCGGCATGAACCGACTGTCGTACTGGCTGCCCGGGTTGGCGCTGCTCGCCGCCGTGGTGGCGGCGCTGATCTACTGGTGGCCGCGCGCGCCGCGGCCGCAGTTGCCGGCCAGCGATATCCCGGCTGCCGCCGTGACGCCCGCCGCGCCGCCGCCGGTCGCCGCCACGCCCTCGGAACCGGCGATCAAGCATCCGATCGAAGCGGCCTCGGCGGCCCCGCTGCCGCAGACCGACCAGATCACCGTCGCGCTGAACGAGCTGCTCGGCGCGAAGGCGGTGCACGCCTTCGTGCAGACGGACTCCTTCGCGCAGCGCCTGGTGATCACGGTCGACAACCTCGGGCGGCCGTTCGCCGCCTCGCGGCTGTGGCCGGTCAACCCGGCGCCGGGCCGCTTCGAGGTCGCCGCCGAAGGCGACCCGCACACCATTGCCCCGCGCAACGCCGAGCGTTACGACGCCTTCGTGCGCTTCGTCGACGGCGTCGACCCCGCACGCGCGGTGGCCACCTACAAGAAGCTATACCCGCAGTTCCAGCGCGCCTACGAGGAGCAGGGCTACCCGGGCCGCTACTTCAACGACCGCGTGGTCGAGGTCATCGACCAGCTGCTCGCCACGCCCGAGCCCGACGGCCCGCTGGCCGTGCGGCTGACCGAGGTGAAGGGGCCGCTCGCCTCCAAGCAGACCTGGCGGCGCTACGAGTACGGGAAGCCGGAGTACGAGTCGTTGTCCTCCGGCCAGAAGATGCTGCTGCGCATGGGGCCGGCGCACGAGCGCCGGCTGAAGGCGAAGCTGCGCGAGCTGCGGCAGCGGCTGGCCGGCCCGTGATGTCATGCCGGCGCAGGCCGGCATCCAGCGGCTTCGCAGCCCGCGAAGGCACGGCGTCCCGGCGTTCGCCGGGACGAGAGCTCACTGCTTCAGCGACCGGTAAAGCGCCGTCTCGAAATCGACGAAGCCCGGGTACGAGGCGATGTCCTGGAACGGCAGGATCTGCGTCGCCCAGTAGCCGCCGACGCCGTTCTTGCGGTCGATCCAGAAGAAGGTGTTGGCCAGCCCGGCCCACATCAGCGAGCCGGCGGGGCGGCCCGAGGGCGTCTCCTCGCGGTTCGTCATGAAGGTGTAGGCCCAGCCCTTCTCGATGCCGGGGAAGAATTCGCCGGCGTTGGTCAGCGACGGGATCGAGGTGACCCAGCCGGTGCTCTGCAGGCCCATCTTCGCCAGCCCGTCCTCGCACATCCGCGCCACCGTCTCGGCCTTCAGCACGCGGCCGTTCGGACCGGCGCCGTCGTTGAGGATCATGCGGATGAACTTCATGTACTCGCCGATGCTGGCATACACCCCGTGGCCGCCGCAGTCGAGCTCGGGCGGCTGCGGCAGCGCCAGCTCGGGCAGCGGCGTGAGCTTGCCGTCGGCGGCACGGTCGTGGATCGTGACGCGGCGCGCCTTCATCGAGTCGGTCATCGTGAACGCCATGTCGCTGATGCCGAGCGGCGCGAACAGGCGCTCCTTCATCACCTCGCCCAGGCGCTTGCCGCGCTGCTGCTCGACGATCTTGCCCAGCCAGTCGATGTTGACGCCGTAGGTCCAGCGCTCGCCGGGGTCGTGCAGCAGCACGGTCTTGATCGACGCGCTGGTGCACGAGACGACCGTGGGGATGTTCTTCGCGGTGCGGTACTTCAGGTCGTCGGCGCTGAAGAACTCGTAGCAGAACCCCGAGGTGTGCAACATCAGGTCGTTGATCGTGATGTCGCGCTTCGGCGGCCGGGTCGTCGGCTGGCCGGAAGCGTCGAAGCCGGTCAGCACGCCGATCTCGGCGATCTCCGGCACGTACTTCTTCGCCGGGTCGGACAGGCTGATCTTGCCCTCCTCGACGAGCTGCATGACGCAGGTGCCGGCCAGCGCCTTGGTGGTCGAGAAGATCGCGAACACGCTGTCGGTGGTCATCGGCTGGTCCTTGCCGAGCTCGCGCTTGCCGACCGCGCCTTCGTAGACGTTGGCTTTGCGGTCGGTGACCATGGCGACGACGCCGGGCGCGCCGCCGAAGCGGTTCACGGTGTAGTCGAGCACCGTGTCGGCCGCGGTCTTGAACTTCGAATTCATGCTGGTCTCCTGGCGCGAGCGTGATCGCAAACGGCCTGCCGCGACGCCCGCCGAGGGCGGCAGTGGACCATTTATAGGCGCCGCGCGCCGCGATTCCAGATCGGGACCTCTCCCGAGCCGTGCTTCGGCGCGGAGCGCCTTGGCTTCAGCCGAGCGGCTGCGGCGCGAGGCGGCTGCGGCCGGCGGCCAGCGTGTCGGCGAGCAGCCGGGCGAGCGCGTAGACGGCGTCGATCGTGGGCGTCGGCGTGCCCGTGATGCGCCCGAGCTCGACCACCGCGCCGACCAGCGCCTCCAGCTCGAGGGCGCGGCCGGCCTCGACATCCTGCAGCATCGAGGTCTTGTGCGCCCCGACGGCCTCGGCGCCGGCGATGCGCTGCTCGAGCGTGACCTTGAACCGCACGCCGAGCTTCTCGGCGACAGCCTGCGCCTCGGTCATCATCGCCGCGGCGAGCGCGCGCGTCGGCGGGAAGCGGCAGATGGCGGCCAGCGTGGCGTGGGTGAGCGCGCTGATCGGGTTGAAGCTGAGGTTGCCCCAGAGCTTGACCCACAGCTCGCTGCGGATGTCGCGCGACACCGGCGCCTTCAGGCCGGCGCGCATCAGGGCCTGCGACAGCGCCTCGACACGCGCGCTGCGCGAGCCGTCGGGCTCGCCGAGCGAGAAGCGGTTGCCCTCGACGACGCGCACCACGCCGGGTTCGACCAGTTCGGCGGCCGGGTAGACGATGCCGCCGACGACGCGCTCGGGCTCGATCGCCGCGCCGACGATGCCGCCCGGGTCGACGCTCTCCAGGCGGCGTCCCTCGTAAGGGCCGGCGAGCTTGTGGAAGTACCACCACGGCACGCCGTTGATCATGGTGACGACCATGGTGTCGGGGCCGAACAGCGCGCTCAAGGCCGGCAGCAGGTCCTTCACCTGGTGCGCCTTCACGCACAGCAGCACCGCGTCCTGCGGGCCGGCATCGGCCGGATCCTGCACCGCGCGCACGTTCGCCGCGTGGCGCTCGCTGCCGTCCTCGAGCACCAGCCGGAAGCCGCGCGCGTTGATCGCCGCGAGGTTCTGGCGCCGGGCGAGGAAGGTGACGTCCTCGCCGGCCACCGACAGCGCGGCACCGAGGTAGCCGCCGATCGCGCCGGCTCCGGCGACCGTGATCCTCACTTCGCCGGCCCGAGCGGCGCCACGCGGTCCTCGCCGGCGCGCAGCCGGGTACGCACAATGCCGAGCAACGGCCATGCCAGCATGAGGATCGCCAGGCCAGCGATGCCGGCGACCAGCGGGTTGGACCAGAAGATCGCCAGGCTACCCTGCGACAGCAGCATCGCCTGGCGGAAGCTCGCCTCGGCCATGTCGCCGAGCACGAGGGCGAGCACCAGCGGCGCCAGCGGATAGCGCAGCTTCTTGAACAGGTAGCCGAGCACTCCGAACGCCAGCATCAACCACACGTCGAACATCGCGTTGTGCACGGTGTAGGCGCCGATCGCGCAGATGACGACGATGACCGGCGCGATGACGGCGAACGGGATGCGCAGGATCGCGGCCCAGAACGGCACGGTCGTCAGCACCACCAGCAGGCCGACGACGTTGCCGAGGTACATCGAGGCGATCAGCCCCCAGACGAAGTCCTTCTGCTCGACGAACAGCATCGGCCCGGGCTGCAGGCCCCAGATCAGCAGCCCGCCGAGCAGCACGGCGGCGGTCG
>JBLMVT010000427.1:0-4169 GCA_050256835.1 Betaproteobacteria bacterium
GACATGCGCGCCAGCGCGGCGTATCGCCTGCAGGTGGCCGGCAACCTGCTCGAGCGGCTGTGGCTGGAGACGCGGCGCGACGCCCCGCTGGCCGAGGCCGAGGTGAACGTGTGGGCACGGATACTCGCCCCGGCCCTCTTCCCGGGGTTAGAGGGAGTGAATCCAGGAGACAGGCGATGAACCGCTCGGTCGAACCCTTCCTGCTCGACGGCGCCCAGGTCGGCGTCGCGCGCCCGCACGAGTCGGCACACCTGCACGTGGCCGGCGAGGCGCCGTACACCGACGACATCGCCGAGGTCGCGGGCACGCTGCACGCGGCGCTCGGCCTGTCGCCGGTGGCGCACGGCGTGCTGCGCTCGATCGACCTGGAGAAGATTCGCGCCCTACGCGGCGTCGTCGACGTGTTCGCCGCCGACGGCATCCCCGGCATCAACGATTGCGGCTCGCTGGTCAAGGACGACCCCATCCTCGCCGGCGCTCCGGGCGCGACGCTGCGCTACCTCGGCCAGCCGGTGTTCGCCGTGGTCGCGACGACGCGCGACGCGGCGCGGCGCGCCGCCGCAAAGGCCAGGGACGTGCTCGTCGTCGACGCGCTGGCGCCGGTGCTCACGCCGCAGGCCGCGCACGCGGCCGGGCAGTACGTCGTGCCGCCGATGCACCTGACGCGCAGCAGCCGCGAAGGCGGCGCTCGCGCGGCCATCGACGCCGCGCCGCATCGCCTGCACGGCACGCTCGACGTCGGCGGGCAGGAGCAGTTCTACCTCGAGGGCCAGATCTCGTACGCGCTGCCGGCCGAGGACGGCGGCATGAAGGTGTACTGCTCGACCCAGCACCCGAGCGAGATGCAGCACCTGGTCGCGCACGCGCTGCATGTCGCGTCGAACGCGGTGCAGGTGGAGTGCCGGCGCATGGGCGGCGGCTTCGGCGGCAAGGAATCGCAGTCGGCGCTGTTCGCCTGCGTCGCGGCGGTGGCCGCGCGCCGGCTCGGCCGGCCGGTCAAGCTGCGGCTGGACCGCGACGACGATTTCCTCGTCACCGGCCGGCGCCACTGCTTCTGGTACGAGTACGACGTCGGCTACGACGACGCCGGGCGCGTGCTCGGCGTCGAGATCACCATGGTGTCGCGCGCCGGCCATTCGGCCGACCTGTCCGGCCCGGTGATGACGCGGGCGCTGTGCCACTTCGACAACGCCTACTGGCTGCCCGACGTCGCCGTGCACGGCTACAGCGCGAAGACCAACACGCAGAGCAACACCGCGTTCCGCGGCTTCGGCGGGCCGCAGGGCGCGATCGCGATCGAATACATCCTGGATTCGGTCGCGCGGTCGATCGGCCGCGACCCGCTCGAGGTGCGGCGCGCCAACTTCTACGGCATCTCCGAACGCAACGTCACGCCCTACGGCCAGACGGTCGAGGACAACATCCTCGAGCCGCTGGTCGACCGGCTGGTGGCGACGAGCGGCTACGCCGCACGGCGCGAGGCGCTGGCGCGCTTCAACGCGGCGAGCCCGGTGCTCAAGAAGGGGTTGGCGCTCACGCCGGTCAAGTTCGGCATCTCGTTCAACGTCGTGCACCTCAACCAGGCCGGTGCGCTGGTGCACGTCTACACCGACGGCTCGGTGCTGGTCAACCACGGCGGCACCGAGATGGGCCAGGGGCTCAACACCAAGGTCGCGCAGGTCGTCGCGCACGAGCTCGGCGTGGCGTTCGAGCGCGTGCGCGTCTCGGCGACCGACACCCACAAGGTTGCCAACACCTCCGCCACCGCCGCCTCGACCGGCAGCGACCTCAACGGCAAGGCGGCGCAGGACGCGGCACGGCAGATCCGCGAGCGGCTGGCCGCGTTCGCCGCCGCGCAGCACGGCGCGGCCGCGGCCGACGTGCGCTTCGCCGGCGACGCGGTGTACGTCGGCGATGCGCGCATCGCCGGCTTCGCCGAACTGGTCTGGCAGGCCTACCACGCACGCGTGCAGCTGTGGAGCGACGGCTTCTACGCCACGCCCAAGGTGCACTGGGACAAGGCGACGATGCAGGGCCGGCCGTTCTACTACTTCGCCTACGGCGCGGCCGTGAGCGAGGTCGTCGTCGACACGCTGACCGGCGAATGGAGGCTGCTGCGGGCCGACCTGCTGCACGACGTCGGCAGCTCGCTGAACCCGGCGCTCGACATCGGCCAGATCGAGGGCGCCTTCATCCAGGGCATGGGCTGGCTGACGACGGAGGAGCTGGTCTGGCACCCGCAGAGCGGGATGCTGACGACGCACGCGCCCTCCACCTACAAGATCCCGACCGCCAACGACTGCCCGCCGGTGTTCGAGGTGAAGCTGTTCGACCGGCCGAACGTCGAGGACTCGATCCACCGCTCGAAGGCGGTCGGCGAGCCGCCGCTGCTGCTGCCGTTCTCGGTGTTCTTCGCGATCCGCGACGCGGTGTCGGCAGCCGGCGGGCACCGCGTCGACCCGCCGCTTTCCGCGCCCGCCACTGCCGAGGCGATACTGCGCGCCGTGAACCACGTGAAGATGCAGTGAGCCTGGACCGCACGACGCGCCGCACCGCCGAGGCCTGGCTCGCCGAGGGCCGCAACGCGGTCGTCGTGGTCGTGCTCGAGACGCGCGGCTCGGCGCCGCGGCGCGCCGGCACGCGCATGGTCGTGTCGGCGGCGCAGGCGGTCGGCACGATCGGCGGCGGCCACCTCGAGCTGAAGGCGATCGAGGAGGCGCGCGCCATGCTCGGGGGTGCGGTGCCGCCGCACCAGACGCACTACCCGCTCGGCCCCGCGCTCGGCCAGTGCTGCGGCGGCGCGGTGACGCTCGGCTACACGCGGCTCGACGCGCAGGCGCTGGCCGCCTGGCGCGAGCCGGCGCCGCTGTTTCACCTGCAGCTGTACGGCGCCGGTCATGTCGGCCAGGCGATCGCGCGGCTGCTGGCGACGCTCGACGTTTCGGTCGAGTGGATCGACGAGCGCGAGGAGCTGTTTCCCTTCGCGCTGAACGAAGGCTCGCCGTGGCCCGAGCACATCCGCGTCGTGCCGGTCGACGAGGTGTGGGGCGAGGTCTCGGCCGCGCCGCCGGGCGCCTACTACCTCGTGCTCACGCACAGCCACGACCTCGACCTGAAGATCGCCGAGACGATCCTGCGCCGCGGCGACTTTGGCTACCTCGGGCTGATCGGCTCCGAGACCAAGCGTGCGCGCTTCGTGCACCGCTTCGAGGCGATGGGCATCCCGATGCAGCGCATCGCGCGCATGACCTGCCCGATCGGCATCGAGGGCATCGCCGGCAAGGAGCCCGAGATCATCGCGATGGGCGTCGTCGCGCAGTTGCTGCAGGAGGAGTAGGCTGCTCGTCAGGGGATTCCCGCCTGCGCGGCAACGACATCAGGCCTTGGCGTTGCGCTCGACCCAGTTCGCGAACGCGGTCATGAACTTGCGCAGGAACTCGCGCGTCTCTTCCTTCGCGAGCTTGCCGTCGGTGCCGAACAGCGCGGCCGCGTTGCCGAGGTAGGCCTCGGGCTGCTGCAGCACCGGCACGTCGAGGAACACCAGCGACTGGCGCAGATGGTGGTTGGCGCCGAACGCGCCGATCGTGCCCGGCGAGATGCTCGCCACCGCGCCCGGCCTGCCCGACCACACGCTCTGCCCGGAAGGCCGCGAGCCGACGTCGATCGCGTTCTTCAGCGCGCCGGGCACCGAGCGGTTGTATTCGGGCGTGACGAACAGCAGCGCGTCGGCCGCCCTGACCGCGGCACGGAACTCGGCCCAGGGCGCGGGCGGGCCGCCTTCCTCGAGGTCGGGGTTGTACAGCGGCAGCGCACCGATCTCGACGATCGCGGGGGCGAGCGTCGGCGGCGCGAGTTCGATCAGCGCGTGCGCGAGCTTGCGGCTGAAGGCATCGCGGCGCAGGCTGCCGACAATGACGGCGACGTTGCGGGTTCGGGTCATGGGGTGGTCCCCTTCGGATGACGACCGCCCAGTATGTCGGGCGGCAATCACCCGCGCGCCGGCGCGGTCGGAGGCAAGACCCTGCGTCGTGCGCGACCGGCGAGCACAATCGGGCCGCGCCCTGCGACGCCCGCCACGACTTCATGCCCACCGCCGCGCCTTCGGCCCCTGCCCGCCGCGTGCCGCGTGCGCTGGGCGTGGCAAGCCTCGTCGCCGCGCTGGCCGCGGC
>JBLMVT010000428.1:0-4303 GCA_050256835.1 Betaproteobacteria bacterium
CAGCGTGGCGAGCACGCGTGCGCCTTCGATGCGCAGCGGCCGCCCCGGCGTCGCGATGTCGTGCCACGACCGGCTGGCGCGGCGCGTGTCCTGGTCGCCGAAGCAGTCGAGCGCGACGACCTCGAAGCCCTCGCGCGCCGCCGCCTCGGCCAGCATGCGCGCGGACGCGGCGGCGACGGCGAGTCGAGGCAAGTCAGGCCTTCTCGGCGAGCACGCGCCGCGCCATCGCGAAGGCCTCGGCGAAGGACAGCGTCAACGGCGACTTCTCGGCCTCGCGCATGCGCACCAGCAGCCGGTGCTGCGTCTGGTACTTGACGTTGCCGATCGCCAGCGCCCCGATGCCGACCGCGTTCGTGCCGGCCAGCGGCTTGGCGTCGTCCATCACGCCGACGCCGGCGATGCCGTCGGGCGGCACGGCGTTGACGTCGGCGGCGACCTTCAATGCCTTGGCGAAGGCGAGGTCGTCGGCCGACACCACCTGCACGCCCGCCGCCGCGGTGGCCAGCAGCACGTCGGACTCGCCGAGCGAGGTGCGCACTGCGGCACGATCGCCGCCGCTCACGCCGTGCAAGGTGACGCCGAAGCGCGCCGCGGTGTGCTGCGCCGCCTCCTCGGCGACATCGATGCCGTGGCGGCTCGACAGCCGCACCGCGGCGCCGGCCTGCGCGGCCAGGACGCCGGCGATGCGCCCGACCGGTCCGGTGCCGCCGAGCACGACGATGCGCTGGCCCTCGAGCCCGTGGCCGTGGCGCGCCTTCAGCGCCGCCTCGACGCGGGCGACCATCGCCGCGGCGGTGGTGTAGGCGCCGCTCGGGTCGGCCATCGCCGAGACGACGAACGGCGGCACCATCGCCTTCACGCACTTGTCCAGCATGTCGGCGGCGAGCACCGCGTCGCGCCCGCCGATGAAGATGCCGGTGCGCGCCACGCCGCGCGGCCCGCGCGAGAAGATCGTGTCCTGCGTCAGCGCGGCGATCGCATCGAGGCCGACGTCGGCATACGGCACGACGAGCTGGTAGCCGGCGTCGGCCGCCATGTTGATGTCGAACGGGCTCATCTGCTTGCCCGGTGTGAACATGTGGAGGATGTAGGGGCGTTCCATGATCGGGTGGTTGGGGGAAGGATCTCGTTCTAGCTGCGATCGTCGCCGATGCGCGCACCGCGGTTGCAGCCGCGCACCACGCGGAAGGCGAGTGCGGGATCGAGGGCGCGTGCCGAGCGGGCCGAGGCGAGCAGCGCCTCGGCGGCGGCCGGCGTCGGCAGCACCGCGAAGCCGGTCGGGCCCCACGAGCTCTGGCCGATCGCGGCGCCGGCCGATCCGCGCGCCTCGGCGATCCAGGCCATGGCGCGGCCCACCGCCGGACTCGACCAGGCGCTGCCGCCCTGCGCCGGCGCGAAGTGCTCGCCCAGGCGCTGCTGCAGCGCCGTCAGGCCGGAGGCGAAGGTCTCGAAGTCGTTGCCGGCGGCACCGGGCAGCACGCGCATCAGCACCTGGTGGCAGAGGTCGGCAGCGACGGCGCGTGCGAGCGGCGGCAGGGTCGCCAGCGCATGGCGTTCCTCGGCGCCCGACAGGCCGCGCCGGCGCGGATCCAGCACCAGCACGACGCGCCAGTCGGCGGGCAGCTCGACGCGCGCGACCAGCGGCGCCGGGCTGCCGTCCGCGCCGGGCCCACCGTCGACCAGCAGCCCGCCCTGGTCGAAGCCCGCGATGCCGACGCCCGAGCGCAAGCCGCGGCCGAGCCAGCGTGCGATCTCGGAGGTCGGCACGTCGATGCGCTGCCAGCGCGCGAAGGCGCGGCCGACGGCGAGCGCGAGCTGCGTGCCCGAACCGAAGCCGGCGTGGCCGGGCGGCGCGCTCGCGAGCGTCAGGCGCAGCGGCGCGTTGCGGCCGGTGTGCCGGCGCAGCCCCGCGACATGCTCCGCCGCGCGCTCGAGTTCGCCCGCCAGGCCGTCGCCGGCGCAGAACTCGTCGCGTGCTGCGGCGGCGATCTCGACCTCGGTGGGCAGGCCGTCGATCACCAGCCCGACGCTGCCCCAGGGCCGTCCGAGGCTGCCGGCCGGGTCGAGAAAGCCCAGATGCAGACGCGCCGGCGCGACGACACGGACCGCCTGCGGGGCGGGGTGCTGGGCGTCGGCGTCGGTGCGGTTCATGGCTCGAGTCGGTCGGCAGGTCGAAGCAAGGCCCGTTCCGCGGGCGTCGCCCCGGCACGGCGCGCACGCGCCATCGCGGCTGTGCCGCTTCGGACGGGCTGTGTCATCGGGGGACGCGCCATCCCGCATAGTAAGATCGATCGACCGATGGAATACCCGGGCAACCTTTTCGTCGTCGCGGCGCCGAGCGGAGCGGGCAAGTCGAGCCTGGTCAAGGCCCTGCTCGAACTCGACCCGCACATCGTGGTCTCGGTCTCGCACACGACGCGCCGGCCGCGCGGCCAGGAGCAGCACGGCCGCGAGTACTTCTTCACCGACGAGCCGACGTTTCGCGCGATGGCCGCGCGCGGCGAGTTCTTCGAATGGGCCGAGGTCCACGGCCACCTGTACGGCACCTCGAAGGCAGTGATCGAGCGGCGCATCGAGACCGGCGAGGACGTCGTGCTCGAGATCGACTGGCAGGGGGCGCTGCAGATCAAGGCGCTGTTCCCGAACGCGGTGCTCGTCTTCGTCCTGCCGCCGTCGTTCGAGGAACTGCAGCGGCGCATCGAGCGGCGCGGCGAGGACGGCTCGGAGACGATCGAGCGGCGCATGGCCAACGCGCGAGCCGAGGTGGCGCAGGCCCGGCACTTCGACTTCGTTATAATCAATAACCTTTTCGAGACGGCGCTGTCCGATCTGAAAGCGATCGTCCACGCCCAGCGGCTGAAATACGCGGCCCAGCGGCGCAGCAAGCCGGCCGTGTTCGCCGCCCTCCACCTCGACTGAAGCCCATGGCCCGCATCACCATCGAAGACTGCCTGACCAAGATCCCGAACCGCTTCCAGCTCGTGCTCGCGGCGACCTACCGCGCGCGCATGCTCAGCCAGGGCCATGCCCCGAAGATCGAGACCAAGAACAAGCCCGGCGTGACCGCGCTGCGCGAGATCGCCGCCGGCGAGGTCGGGATCGAGATGCTGCGCCGGGTCCCGATCTGACGCCGTCCCCGCGCAGGCGGGGATCCACCCTGCGAGACCGTCCCTCGCCGATCCGGGCTAAATTCCGGACATGAGCGAGCGCTCCTCGACCGGCACCGGCGTCGCCGAACACGCGACGAAGCCGCGCCCGCGCTCCGGTCGCCACGAGGACAGCGTCGCGTCCTTCGCCGCGCTCGCGCGCCGGCTCGACTATCTCGACGAGGCGGACCACAAGCGCGTGCGCGACGCCTACCGCTTCGCCGACGAGGCCCACCTCGGGCAGTTCCGCGCCAGCGGCGAGCCCTACATCACGCACCCGATCGCAGTGGCCGGCCTGTGCGCCGAGTGGAAGCTCGACGCGCAAGCGATCATGGCCGCGCTGATGCACGACGCGATGGAGGACTGCGGCATCGCCAAGAGCGAGCTGATCGAGCGCTTCGGCGCGCCGACCGCCGACCTCGTCGACGGCCTGACCAAGCTCGACAAGATCCGCTTCAGCACGCGCGAGGAATCGCAGGCCGAGTCGTTTCGCAAGATGCTGCTGGCGATGGCGCGCGACGTGCGCGTCATCCTGATCAAGCTGGCCGACCGGCTGCACAACATGCGCACGATGGATGCGATCGAGGCCGAACGGCGCATCCGCATCTCGCAGGAGACGCTCGACATCTACGCCCCGATCGCGCACCGGCTCGGGTTGAACCAGACCTACCGCGAGTTGCAGGAGCTGTCGTTCGCACACCTGCGGCCGTGGCGGCACGCGGCGCTGTTCAAGGCGATCCAGAAGGCGCGCGGCTACCGGCGCGACGTGGTCGAGCGCATCCAGCACGAGGTCGAGCGCGCCTTCAAGGACGCGCGGCTCAAGGTGCAGGTCTACGGCCGCGAGAAGACGCTGTTCTCGATCTACCGCAAGATGCGCGAGAAGCACCTGTCGTTCGCGCAGGTGAACGACATCTTCGGCTTTCGCATCGTCGTCGGCAGCCTGCAGGAGTGCTACCTCGCGCTCGGCGTGCTGCACCAGCTCTACAAGCCGGTGCCGGGCCGCTTCAAGGACTACATCGCGATCCCCAAGACCAATGGCTACCAGTCGCTGCACACCACGCTGGTGAGCCCGCTGGGCACGGCGGTCGAGTTCCAGATCCGCACCGAGCACATGCACGCGGTGGCCGAGAAGGGCATCGCCGCGCACTGGATGTACA
>JBLMVT010000429.1:0-3089 GCA_050256835.1 Betaproteobacteria bacterium
CGTTGTCGACGAACTTCACCAGCCGCCAGGCGCGCGTCACCGACAGCAGCGCCTCCAGCCCCTGCGAGCGCGTCTGCTCGAGGTAGAGCTGGTAGGCCTTGATCACGGTGTCGATCTCGTCGAGCTCGGCGACCTTGTTCAGGTACTCGTGCACGTTGAGGAACAGCGACGCGTGGATGTTCGGCTGCCAGGTCATGAACCAGTCGGTCGAGAACGGCAGCTGGCCCTTGCTCGGCGAGCGGCCCGCCACTTCCTTGTACAGGCGCAGCAGGCGCTCGTACGACAGCTCGGTCTCGGATTCCAGCACCTGCAGCCGCGCGCCGAGGTGGATCAGCGTGATCGCGCGCTCGATCTGGCGCGCTTCGCCGAGGATGCTCTTGCTGCGCATGATCAGGCCGCTTCCTGGTGACGCCCGGCCAGCAGGATGCTGGCGTGCAGCCGCGCCGTGGTGTCGTTGGCGGTGGTCTTGCCGTGGCTGGTGAGCAGGCTCCAGACAATGTCGTCGTCCATGCGGAAGCGGCACAGCAGCGTGTTGCCGGCGGCGATCTTCAGCAGCTGGGCGGGCGACAGCGCGGCGATCAGGTTGGCCGTGTCCTCGGAGACGCCGAGGCGAAACAGCGCCTGTTCGTGGTCGCTGCGGATCAGGCTTTGCGCCAGCATCAGGTACGACAGGTTGGTTTCGCGGATCTCGGCGAGGATCTGGTCGGCGTTCATGCGGGCTCTCCGTGTCGGTCGATGGCTACAACGTGAAACGGATTCTGAACAGCCGAACTGGCGGCCAACATCAGGTCGTTTCTGTGCCTTGAGTCCCGCTTCTTCGGTGGCCCGTGTCGGCGATATTCCTACATGAAGGCCCCGCCAACCGAAGCGGCGGCGCGCCGCGTGTGATCGAGTTCTCGCTTCGGCGGTCTACCATCGCGGCGTCTGTGCTGCGGAGCCTTCGATGAACGAGAGCGCGCCCACCGTCCGCGCCGTGCGGCCCGACCGCGAGGTCGCGACGCGCCAACGCCTGCCGTATTTCGTCGGCGTGTCGGGCCAGAGCGCTGGGGCCGTGGGGCTGTCGATGCACCTGGTCGTGATCCCGCCGGGAGCGCGCTCGGAGCCGCACTCGCACCGTGGACACGAGACCGCGATCTACGTGCTCGAGGGGCGCGTCGAGACGCGCTGGGGCGAGGGGTTGGCGCAGTCGGTGGTCAGCGAGCCGGGCGACTTCCTTTTCATCCCGCCCGGGGTGCCGCACCAGGCGATCAATCTCAGCGCGAGCGAGCCGGCACGCGCCGTCGTCGCGCGCAACGACCCGGCTGAGCAGGACAACGTCGTCCCGTACCCGGCAGCCTAGACCGCCATCGCCAGCACCTGCTCGTGGTTTACCGCCACGCGCACCTCGCTGGCGCGCACCGCGGCGCGGATCTCGTGGCGCGGCTGCGTTGTGTCGCGCAGCTGCGGGGTCGACAGCGGGCGGCCGTTGGGCGCCAGCAGGCTGACCACCTGCGGCCGGTCGGCGCGCGCGCCGCGGCGCACCACGACCGCGGTCTCGCTGTTGGCCAGCCGCACGTAGCTGCCCGGTGGGTAGATGCTGAGCGCCTTCACCGTCGCCGCGCCGACGGTGTCCGGCAGGCCGTTGGGCCCGAGGCAGGCATCGCGCGCCGCCAGCGGCGCCGGCAGCCCGGCGCGGTTGCGGCGCGCGCTGATCTTGGCGGTGAACACGTCGACGCGCCGCAGCACGCTGGCCAGCCGCGCGCCGGGCGGCAGTTCGGCGAGCGGCACGTCGGGGTCGGGGTTGCGGTGGTGCAGGGCGACGACCTCGACCCACAGTTCGTCGGCGACGCCGACCTGGCGCAGCAGCCGCGCGCTGTCGGCGGCGTGCTCGTCGATCGCACGGCGCTGCGCCAGCGTCGGGGTGCGCTCGCGCTGCGCCAGCTCGTCCTGCAGCGTCGTCATGCTGACGTTCATGCTCAGCGCGGCACACACCAGCGAGCGCGTCTCTTCGTCGCCGTGGTGCAGCGGCTCGGCGCACATCGCGCACACCACCGCGCACAGCAGCGCGTGCTCGGTGCTGTAGTTTTCGTGGTAGCGCGCCGCGCGCTGCACCAGCAGGTAGAGCAGGCTGTCGGCGTCGCGCCCGACGTCGGCACGCACGCGACCGGCCAGCCGCTCGATCTGGCGTGGCCAGTCGAGCACCAGCGCGGCGTTGCGCAGCAACGGGGCCAGCCGCAGCGGCAGCTCGCGCGCTTCCTCCAGCGGCGCTCGCCCGGCGCAGGCCGCCGGCTCATCGTCGTCCGCGTCGGCCGCCAGCCGGCCGGCCGCCGCGCGCTCGCGCTCGCTGCGCCAAGCGTCGGACTGGCCGGCGTCGGCCATCGGGCCGGCGCAGCGCAGCCGGTCGAGCTGGCGCAGGTCGGCGATCGGCGTGCCCATCGGCAGCAGCATGCGGCCCTCGGCGTCGACGACGTCGAAAGGCAAGGCATCGTGCACTTGCAGGAATTCCGCGGGCAGCGCGATCGGGTTCACGGGTGGCGGGTGGCGACGGGGCGCTGCCGGGATTATCGGCCGCCGCGTCGCGCGCCTTGAGGCGAGCGGGTGCGCCGGCCCGAAGCACCGATCACGCCGGGGATTTGCGCGTTGTTCGATCGATCGCGGGCTTGACTTGCACCAACGACCGTGCGAGCGCGCTTAAGTCGGGCAGACCGGTTCCGATAACACCTCGCAACGATCCTCGAGTCGGCAGTACGCAAGGGTCGTGGCCCGGTTCGCCGGCCGATACAGCAGCGGGGCAACCCGTTCGGATTGACGCCGGCGCCGTGCCGGGAACCTTCTTCAACTTGGAAAGGATTGACAGAAATGGCTTCGATCATCAATACCAACCTCGCCTCGCTGAACGCGCAGCGCAACCTGAGCAAGTCGCAGTCGTCGCTGGCGACCTCGATGCAGCGCTTGTCCTCGGGACTGCGCGTCAACTCGGCCAAGGACGACGCGGCCGGCCTGGCGATCGCCGAGCGCATGAACGCCCAGGTGCGCGGCATGAACGTCGCGATCCGCAACGCCAACGACGGCATCTCGCTGGCGCAGACCGCCGAAGGCGCGATGGCCGC
>JBLMVT010000430.1:0-6878 GCA_050256835.1 Betaproteobacteria bacterium
GGCGGCCGAGCCGCCGCCCACCGCCTTCGAGCGCGGCACGCGCCGCTTCGGCCTGCTGATCACGCGCGCGACGATGGCCCTGGTGCTGTTCGTGCTGCTGGTCAACACGCTGTACCACCGACCGCTGCTCGAGTCGTTCCTGTTCGCGGTGGCGCTGGCCGTCGGCCTGACGCCCGAGCTGCTGCCGATGATCGTCTCGGTGACGCTGGCGCGCGGCGCGGTACTGCTGGCGCGCCGCGGCGTGATCGTCAAGCGGCTGGCGGCGGTGCAGGACCTCGGCGCGATGGACGTGCTCTGCACCGACAAGACCGGCACGCTCACCGAGGCGAAGCTGCGCGTCGAGCACGTGCTCGACGCCGCCGGCGCCGACAGCCCGCGCGTGTTCGAGCTGGCCTGGCTGAACAGCCACTTCGAGACCGGGCTGAAGTCGGGGCTGGACGAAGCCATCCTCGCGCACCGCGCGGTCGACGCGACGACCTGGCGGAAGCTCGACGAGGTGCCGTTCGACTTCGAGCGGCGCCGCGTCTCGGTGCTGATCGAGCGCGACGGCGTGCGGCTGCTGATCGTCAAGGGCGCGCCGGAGGACGTGCTGAAGCTGTCGGCCGCTGTCGACGACGCCGCCGGCGCGCGGGCGCTCGACGACGGCGAGCGTGCGCGCATCCAGGCGCTGTTCGACGCGAGCAGCGCCGAGGGCCTGCGCCTGCTCGCGGTGGCGGTGCGGCGCATCGACGACGGCACCGTCGACGTGTCGGCCGCCGACGAGCACGACTTCGCGTTCGCCGGCTTCGTCGCCTTCGCCGACCCGCCCAAGCTGTCGACCGCCGAGGCGCTGCGCTCGCTGGCCGCGCACGGCGTGGCGGTGAAGATCGTGACCGGCGACAACGAGGCGGTCACGCGGCACCTGTGCGCGGTGCTGGGCATCCAGGTGAACGCGGCGCTGACCGGCGCGCAGATCGCCGCCATGGACGACCACGCGCTGACGGCGGCGGCGCTGCGCGCCGACATCTTCTGCCGCGTCACCCCCGAACAGAAGAACCGCGTCGTGCGCGCGCTGAAGGCGGCCGGGCGCGTCGTCGGCTACCTCGGCGACGGCATCAACGACGCGCCGCCGCTGCACAGCGCCGACGTCGGCCTGTCGGTCGATTCGGCGGTCGACGTCGCCCGCCAGGCGGCCGACCTGGTATTGCTGCACAACGACCTCGGCGTGCTGCGCGACGGCATCCGCGAAGGCCGGCGCACGCTGCTCAACGTGCGCAAGTACCTGCTGATGGCGACCAGCTCGAACTTCGGCAACATGGTGAGCATGGCCGCGGCCGCGCTGTTCCTGCCGTTCCTGCCGATGCGGCCGGTGCAGATCCTGCTCAACAACTTCCTCTACGACGTGTCGGAGCTGGCGATCCCGACCGACCGCGTCGCCGACGCCGACCTCGAACGGCCGCAGCGCTGGGACATCGGCTACATCCGCGACTTCATGCTGTCGTTCGGGCCGCTGAGCTCGCTGTTCGACCTGGCCGCGTTCGCGCTGCTGGCGCTGGTGCTGCACGCCGGCGTGGCCGAATTCCAGAGCGCGTGGTTCGTCGAGTCGATGGCCACGCAGGTGCTCGTCATCTTCGTCATCCGCAGCGCGCGCGCGGCCTGGCGCGACGCGCCCTCGCCGTGGCTGGTCGCGACCAGCCTGGCCGTCGTCGCCCTCGCCTTCGCGCTGCCGTTCGTGCCGTGGGGCGCGCTGTTCGGCTTCGTGCCGCTGCCGGCGCCGGTGCTGGCGATGGTGGTCGGCCTGACGCTGGCCTACCTGGCGGCCGCGGAGGTGACCAAGCATGTGTTCGCGCGCTGGCGGGAGCGGCGGGGCGCGACCTGACGCTTGGGTTACGGTGACGCTTGCGTTGCGCGGTGACGCTTGCGTTGCGCTCGGCGTGGCAGGTGGCCCGGGGGTGCGTTCTCCGGTCCACGCTCGCGGGGCACCCGCGAGGACGCAGGCGTTGCCTCTCCAACACCGGCGCGGCGTGCGCAGGATCAGGCGACCGCGAATGGGACCTGCGCCCGCACCCCCGGGCGACCTGCCCAACAACCACCGCGGCGTGCCACTGGACGGCGTACCACCGGCGTTTGTTGCAGGGCGGGGGTGGCGCCTGCGGGCGCAGGCCCCATTCGCGGTCGCCTGGCTGGCTGAACGGCACGCCGGCGTTGAAGGCACGGCCAGCGAATGCCGAGGCGCCCGCCCGCGAGCGTGGGCCGGAGAACGCAGGTGCCACCCCCCGCCCTGCCGCAGCGGCGTCGGCACTTTTCGTTCTTGCCCCCGCGCCTGGCACTGCCTACGCTTGCGCCTCCCCGTTGCGGAGACCGCCATGGCATCGCTCGACACTGTCTTTTCCGGTTCGATCCCGCAACTCTACGAGGCGCACCTCGTGCCGCTGATCTTCGAGGCCTACGCGCAGGACCTGGCGCGGCGTGCGCGCGCCGCCGCACCGCGGCGCGTGCTCGAGGTGGCCGCGGGCACCGGCGTGGTGACGCGAGCGCTGGCCGCGGCGCTGCCCGCGCCGGCGACGATCGTCGCCACCGACCTCAACCCCGCGATGCTCGACCACGCCGCCACGCTGCCGATGGCCCGCGGCGTCGAGTGGCGCACGGCGAACGCGCTCGAACTGCCGTTCGCCGACGCCTCGTTCGACACCGTCGTGTGCCAGTTCGGGGTCATGTTCTTCCCCGACAAGGCGCGCTTCTTCGCCGAGGCCCGGCGCGTGCTGGCACCCGGCGGGCGGCTGCTGTTCAACGTCTGGGACCGCATCGAGGACAACGAATTCGCGCACGTCACGACCGAGGCGCTGGCCGAGCGTTACCCGCACGATCCGCCGCGCTTTCTCGCGCGCACGCCGCACGGCTGGCACGAGCAAGCGGCGATCGTCGCGACGCTGGCGCACGCCGGCTTCACGGGCCCGCGCCTGCAGACGGTGGCCGAGCGCAGCGTCGCGCCGCGCGCCGAGGGCCCGGCGATCGGCTATTGCCAGGGCACCCCGCTGGCCAACGAGATCATCGAGCGCGAGCCGGACGGGCTGGCGGCAGCCACGGCGCAGGCCGCGCAGGCGATCGCGGCGCGCTTCGGCGCCAGCCCGGTCGACGCGAAGATGCAGGCGATCGTGGTCGAGGTCGAGCGCTGAAGCAGCCTCAGCGCTCGGCGCGATCCTTGCGGTTCTGCGCCTCGATGCGCTCGCGCGCGGCCTGCCAGTCGGCGTCGCTCCAGCTGCGCAGCTCGTAAAAGTTGCCGCCGGTGGCCAGCGCGTTGCCGCCGTCCATCATGATGCTCTGCCCGGTCAGCCAGTCGCACTGGCCGGCCGCCATCAGGAAGGCGGCCAGGTTCTGCAGCTCGCTCATCCGCCCCGGCCGCGCCATCGGGTTGTGCGCGCGGCTGCGCGCGCCGGGCTCCTCGCCGGGGTTGAGGCGCTTGCTCATGCCTTCGGTCGGGATCTCGCCCGGACCGACCGCGTTGAGGCGGATGCCGTAGCGCGCCCACTCGACCGCCAGCGACTTGGTCATCACCTCGATGCCGGCCTTGCTCATCGCTGAAGGCACGACGTAGGGGCTGCCGTTGTCGACCCAGGTGACGATGATGCTCAGCACGCTGCGCATCGGCTGGCCGGGCTGCCAGGTGCCCGCCTTCGCCGCGTCGATCCAGCGCTTGCCGACCGCCTGGGTGACGTAGAAGCTGCCATGGAAGACGATGTTGGCGACGGCGTCGAAGGCGCGCGAGGACAGGCTCTCGGTCGGCGCGATGAAGTTGCCGGCAGCGTTGTTCACCAGCCCGGTCAGCGGGCCGCCGGCCCACAGCGCCTCGACCATCTCGTCGACCGCGGGTGCGGCGCGGATGTCGACCGCGTGGGTGTCGATGCGCGCGGCCGGGAACTGCGCGCGCCAGGTGTCCGCGGTCTCCTCGAGCACGGCCTGGCGGCGCCCGCAGATGGCGACGTCCGCGCCGAGCGCGAGGAAGCGCTCGGCCATCGCGCGGCCGAGCCCGGTGCCGCCGCCGGTGACGAGGATGCGCTGGCCCTTCAGCAGATCGGCCTGGTACATGAGCGTCTCCTTCACGAACTCGCCGCCAGCGCCTGGTCGATGTCCCACAGGATGTCGTCGATGTGCTCGAGCCCGACCGAGATGCGCACCATGTCGGGCAGCACGCCGGCGGCGCGCTGCTGCGCCTCGTCGAGCTGGCGATGCGTCGTCGAGGCCGGGTGGATGACGAGCGTGCGCGTGTCGCCGATGTTCGCCAGGTGGCTGAGGAATTGCGCCGATTCGATGAACCTCACGCCGGCCTCCATCCCGCCCTTGACGCCGAAGGCGAGCAGCCCCGAGGCGCCGGGCACGTCGCCGAAGCGGCGCATCTGCTTCACGACCAGTCCATGCTGCGGATGCTCGGGCAGGCCCGGGTAGGCGACCCAGCTCACGCGCGGGTGCGATTGCAGGAACCTCGCCACCGCCAGTGCGTTCGTGCAATGGCGCTCCATGCGCAGCGGCAGCGTCTCGACGCCCTGCAGGATCTGCCAGGCGCTCATCGGCGACAGCGCCGCGCCGTAGACACGCAGCGTCTCCATGCGGCAGCGCATGGTGAAGCCGAAGTCGCCGAAGGTCTCGTGGAAGATCACGCCGTGGTAGCCGGGCGACGGCTCGGTCATGCCCGGGAACTTGCCGTTGGCCCACGGGAAGTCGCCCTTCTCGACCAGCACGCCGGCCAGCGTCGTGCCGTGCCCGCCGAGGTACTTGGTGGCCGAATGGACGACGATATCGGCCCCCAGCGCGAGCGGGTTGCACAGGTACGGCGACGGCACCGTGTTGTCGATCACCAGCGGCACGCCGTGGGCGTGCGCGACGTCGGCGACGGCCGCGATGTCGACCACGGCCAGGCTCGGGTTGCCGAGCGACTCGGCGAACACCGCGCGCGTGGTCGGCCGCATCGCCGCGGCGAAGGCCTCGGGCTGCGTCGCGTCAACGAAGGTGGTCTCGATGCCCAAGCGCGCGAGGTTGACCGACAGCATCGTCACCGTGCCGCCGTACAGCGCGCCGGCCGCCACCACGTGGTCGCCGGCCTGCAGGATCGTCATCAGTGCCATCGCCTCGGCGGCCATGCCGCTGGCCGAGGCGACCGCCGCGCGCCCGCCCTCGAGCGCGGCGATGCGCTCCTCGAGCGCGGCCACGGTCGGGTTCGACAGCCGCGAATAGACGTTGCCGAAGGTCGCCAGGTTGAACAGGCTGGCCGCGTGGTCGGCGCTGTCGAACACGAAGCTCGTCGTCTGGTAGATCGGCAGCGCGCGCGCGCCGGTCGCCGCGTCGGGGATCTGGCCGGCGTGGATCGCCAGCGTCTCGGGTTGGAACGCGCGGTCGGCCATTCGGACCTCAGACCGGCCGCCTGGCCGAGATCACGCGCGTGTTGACGCCGGCCCAGTGCAGCCCGCCGAACAGCCGGCCGTGCTCGATCTTCACGCAGCGGTCCATCACCGAGTCCATGCCGTGCGCGCGCGCCAGCGCGTCGGCGTCGAGGTTCTTCACCCCGATCTGCTGCCACAGGCACTTCGCGCCGATTTTCACCGCGCTCTCGGCGATCGGCAGCACGTCGGCGCTCTTGCGGAACACGTCGACGATGTCGATCGCCTCGCCGATCTCCTCCAGCGTCGCGACGCAGCGCTCGCCGAGCAGTTCGCGCCCGGCGTAGCGCGGGTTGACCGGAACGATGCGGTAGCCGTGCTGCTGAAGGTACTTGGCCGCGAACTGGCTCGGCCGGAACCAGTCCGCCGACAGGCCGACGATGGCGATCGTGCGGCTGGTCTTCAGGATGCGGCGAAGGGTCGGGATGTCGTCGTTCATCGTCGGGGCGCCGCGGTTGACCGCGGCGGATGCCGCGACGAATATCGCACAAGCGCGTCAGGGGCGATTGAACCGGGCGCGCGCCGGCGGGCATTGACGGTGTCGGCCGCGCGGCCGCCCTTCCCGCTTCGATGCTGCACCCCCGAATCGATCCCGCCTCTCCTACCGACACCGCCCGCGACGCGACCGAGGCCGCCGAGGCGCGCCTGGTCGGCGCCGTCGCGCGCGGCGAGCGCCCCGCCTTCGACGCGCTGTACCGCGCCTACTACCCCCGGCTGACGCGCTTTCTCGACCGCATGCTGCGCCGGCCGGCGCTGGTCGAGGAGGTGCTCGACGACACCATGCTGGTGGTCTGGCGTGCCGCGCAGCGCTACAACGGCACGAGCAAGGTGTCGACCTGGATCTTCGCGATCGCCTACCGCACCGCGCTGAAGGCTCTGCGCCGGCTCGACGAACCCGTCGAGGACGCGGCGGCCGACGCGCGACCGACGAGCGAACCCGGCCCCGAGCAGCAGCTCGACCAGCGGCAGGTGCGCGAGCTGCTGGCACGCGCGCTCGGCGCGCTGTCGGCGCCGCAGCGCGCGGTGGTCGAGCTGACGTACTTCCACGGCATCGGCTATCGCGAGATCGCCGCCATCGTCGACTGCCCCGTCGACACGGTGAAGACGCGCATGTTCCACGCCCGGCGGCGGCTGAAGTCGCTGCTCGCCGGGCGGCTGGACGGCGCGTCGTGAAGGAGGTGCCATGAACGAGACCGATTCCGTCGTCGTCAGGCTCGATGCCGCCGCGCATCGCGAGGTGCAGGCGCTGCTGCCGTGGCACGCCACCCAGGCGCTCGACGCAGACGACCGCCGGCGCGTCGAGGCGCACGTTGCCGACTGCGCACTGTGCCAGGCCGACCTCGCCTTCGAACGCCAGCTGCTCGCTGCGCAGGCCGCGGCCGACGACGCACCGATGGCGGCAGCGGCCGACGCCGGCCTCGCGCGCCTGCGGTCGCGCCTCGATGCCGCGCCGCGGCCGGGCGCTCG
>JBLMVT010000431.1:0-2826 GCA_050256835.1 Betaproteobacteria bacterium
CTGGCGCGCCAGCCGCTCGCGCTCGAGCGCGCCGCCGAGCCGCGCCTGATCCCGCGCCGTGGCCTGGGCGTCGCGTCGCTGCGCCTCGCTGCGTGCGTCGTCGACCTCGACCGCCCTGCCCTCGGAGCAGGGCGTTTGCTGGTAGGTCTGGCCGCAGCGGTAGACGTGGGTCGGCCCGGCGGCTTCGCAGGGCGCTGCCGCGATCAGGCCGGCCAGGGCGATGACGGCGGCGGCCCTCACGGCACGCTCCCGACCGCATCGTCCGCCGGCTTCGGGGCCGGCTTGGGCCGCGGCGGCTTGGCGTGGACCTTCATCATCGCGCGCTCCATGTTGCCCTCCAGCAGCAGGTCGAGCGCACCGAGCGTGCGTTCGATGCACTGCTCGATCGCCACCCGCTGCTCGGGAGCGGGCTTCCTCAGCACGTAGTCGATCACCTCGGCCTTCACGCCGGGATGGCCGATGCCCAGCCGCAGCCGCCAGAAGTCGGCGCTGCCGAGCTGGGCATGGATGTCCTTCAGCCCGTTGTGGCCGGCGTGGCCGCCGCCAAGCTTGAGCTTGACCTGGCCGGGCTGCAGGTCGAGCTCGTCGTGGGCGACGAGGATTTCGCCGGGCGCGATCTTGAAGAAGCGCGCCAGCGCGGCCACCGCCTTGCCCGACAGGTTCATGTAGGTCATCGGCTCGAGCAGCCAGAGCGGCCCCTCGGCGCGGTTGACGCGCGCCACCAGCCCGAAGTAGGGGCGCTCGGGGACGAGGCTCGCGCGCAGCTGCCGCGCCACGGCGTCGAGCCACCAGAAGCCGGCGTTGTGCCGCGTCGCCTCGTATTGCGGCCCCGGGTTGCCGAGGCCGACCATCAGTCGGATCATGGCCGGGGATTATCGAGCGCCCCGCCAGAACGACGAAGCCCCGCGGGGCGGGGCTTATGCGGCGGGCAAGCGAGGCGGCCTACTTCTTTTCCTTTCCTGCCTTGGCGGGCGCCTTCTCCTTCTTCTCGGCGCCCTTGGCCGGCGCGGCCGGCGCTGCGGGCGCGGCCACCGGGGCGGCGGCTTCGGCCGGGGCCGCCTCTTCCTCGGCCGCCTGCATCGAGACGGACACGATCACCGGGTTGGGCTTGCCGTGGGTGACGACCTTGGTGCCCGGCGGCAGCTTGATGTCGCTGACGTGCAGGCTCTGGCCCTTGGCCAGTTCGCCGAGGTCGACCGTCAGGAATTCGGGCAGCTGCGAGGCCAGGCACTGGATCAGCAGCTCGGTCACGACGTGGTTGACGAGGCACTTGTCGGTCTTGACGGCCGGCGAGTTCTCCTCGTTGACGAAGTGCAGCGGCACCTTCTTCGTGACCTTCGTGGTCGCGTCGACGCGCTGGAAGTCGATGTGCAGCACCTGCGGCTTGTACGGGTGCATCTGGTAGTCGCGCAGCAGCACCTGCTGCGTCGCGCCGGCCAGCTCCATGTCGAGCAGCGAGCTGTGGAACGCCTCCTTCTTCAGCGCGAAGAAGAGGGCGTTGTGGTCCAGCTCGATCAGCGCCGGCTCGCCGGCACCGTAGACGATGCCGGGCACCTTGCCGGTGTTGCGCAGGCGGCGGCTCGCTCCGGTCCCCTGCTGCGTGCGCTCGAAGGCGACGAATTTCATGTGATTCACTCCAGGTGAAGAGCCCCGCGACCAGGGCTCGGGTTGGACCGAGGGTGGGCCTCCTCGCGGCGGCCCTTCTCGGCGTCAGAAGTTATTGTTTTGCTCCGCGAAGAGCGAGGTGACGGACTCGCCGTCGGAGATGCGCCGGATCGTCTCGGCGAACAGGAAGGCGACCGACAGCTGGCGGATCTTGGCGCAGTCGCGCGCAGGCGCCGCCAGCGGGATGGTGTTGGTGATCACGACCTCGTCGAGCTGCGAGGCGCGGATGCGCTCGACCGCCGGCCCCGAGAACACCGGGTGCGTGCAGTAGGCGAAGACGCTGCGCGCGCGGCGCTCCTTCAGCACCTCGGCGGCCTTCACCAGCGTGCCGGCCGTGTCGATCATGTCGTCCATGATCACGCAGTTGCGGCCCTCGATGTCGCCGATCACGTGCATCACCTCGGAGACGTTGGCGGTCGGCCGGCGTTTGTCGATGATCGCCAGGTCGCAGCCGAGCTGCTTGGCCATCGCGCGGGCGCGCACGACGCCACCGACGTCGGGCGAGACGACGACCAGGTCCTTGTAGCTCTTCGAGCGCAGATCGGTCAGCAGCACCGGCGAGGCGTAGATGTTGTCGACCGGGATGTCGAAGAAGCCCTGGATCTGGTCGGCATGCAGGTCCATCGTCAGCAGCCGCTCGACCCCGATCGCCTCGAGCATGTTGGCGACGACCTTGGCGCTGATCGGCACGCGCGTCGAGCGCGGCCGGCGGTCCTGGCGGGCATAGCCGAAGTACGGCATGACCGCGGTGATGCGACGGGCCGACGCGCGCTTGATCGCGTCGACCATGATCAGCAGCTCCATCAGGTTCTCGTTCGTCGGTGCGCTGGTCGGCTGCACCACGAACACGTCGCGCGCACGGACGTTCTGCTGGATCTCGACCGTCACCTCGCCGTCGGAGAAGCGCCCGACCATCGCCTTGCCCAGCTCGACGCCGAGGTGGGTGGCGATTTCCTGCGCGAGGCCCGGGTTCGCGTTCCCGGTGAACAGCACGGTGTTGAACAACACGCTGGCTCCGTCGGGCCGAGCCGGGCACCGGCCCGGTCAGCGGAAGATTTGGCAGGGGAGGAAGGACTCGAACCCTCGCATGTCGGAATCAAAATCCGATGCCTTAACCAACTTGGCGACTCCCCTACACAGGTTCGCGCTCGCGCGCGCACC
>JBLMVT010000432.1:0-2621 GCA_050256835.1 Betaproteobacteria bacterium
CTCGCTCGGCAGCGGCGCGGCCAGCGTCGCCCCACCGCTGCCGTTCACCAGCATGGCGCCACGCAACTCGAACTGCAGCTTGATGGCGTCGAGGTAGCCGACGACGGTGACCTCGTCGGCGCCGAGCAGGCGCTGCAACTGCGGGTCGTCGGCGTCGCAGGCGAACGAGGCGAGGTCGCGCCGCACGTCGAGCGCCCGCAGCGTCGTCGTGTACGCGGCCCCGTCGGGCGCCAGCAGGTGCAGCAGCGCGCGGGCGTCGACCAGCCGCTCCAGCAGCGCGCGGATCTCGGCCGGCGCGCGCAGACGGAACTCGTCCGCCGCGCGGCCGCGGGTCAGTGCGTCGAGCGGGCCCGGCAGCGTGTGCGGCGTCATCGGCGGTCGGCCGGCGTTTTCCTGCCGGCGGCGGCTTGAGCCGGCCCGTCAGTGCAGGGTCGCCGCGCGGCCGGAGAGAATCTGCTCGAGATCCTCGAGCCAGGGCTCGGCGAGCTGGCGGATCTCGGCGTCGTTGACGAGGATGCGCTGCATGATGCGCGACTTGCGCTGCGCCTCCTCGACCTCCAGCGGTCGGCTCGCCGCGGCGTGCTTGAGCTGCGCGATCAGCACGGCGCAGGCGCCCTCGAGCTTGACCACCTCGTCCCAGTTGCCGCCGCGCGCGGCCTCGAGCATTTCCTGACTGGCGCGTTCGATGGCTTCGTAGAAGGTCAGCAGATGGGTGCTCATGCCGGTGTGTCCCTGAGGTGGTATGTCTTTCGTCGTGCGCGCGCTCAGGCGGCCTGTGCCGCGATGCCGGCCCAGCCGTCGCGCAGCGGCTCGACCAGGCGCTGGCACTCGGCCAGCAGGGCGTCGTCGTTGCGCAGGTTGGCCTGCGTGAGGCGCAGGCCGATGTAGGCGTACAGCGCGTTCAGGTCGGCCGCCAGCGCGCCGCCGGCGTCGAGGTCGAGCGCCGCCTTCAGGCCCTCCTCGACAATGCGCACGGCGCGGCCGATGGCGCGGCCCTTGCCCGCGAGGTCGCCCTTGCACAGCGCGCCGCGCGCCTGCGCGATCGCCTCCAGGCAGCCGTCGAACAGCATGCCGACCAGCCGGTGCGGATCGGCCGCGCCGACCCCCGTCTCGAGGCCGACCTGGCGGTAGGCGCCCGTGGAGGAGCGTGCGAAGGCGGCGGGGGCGGCTGCGAACATGGGGCGGCGCGATGGAGGGGAGTGGGAGATTTATCGACGCCGGCCGCCCCAACTTGAGCCGGCGCCGACCCCCGTGCCGTCAGCCGCCGCTCGTGCCCGGGGCCGTCTTGGCGAGCATGGTCATCTGCTGCGTGACGTAGTTCGACAGCGACGTCATCTGCGCCATCTGCGCGTCGAGCGCCGTGTATTGCGCGCGCACGCGCGCCTCGAAGGCGTCGATGCGGACCTGCATGCGCGACTGCGCATCCTGGTTGTCCTTCAGGCGCGACTGCAGGCCCGAGGTGCGGCCGCCCAGGCTGCCATCGACCCCGAGCAGGCCGTCGGCCAGCGTGCGCAGCTGAACCATCACGCCGTTGTTGGCCGGGTTTGCCGCGTCGACGTTGGAGAACAGCTTCTTCGCCTCGGCGACATTGGCCAGCGCGTTGGAAAGCTTGGTGTCGTCGAGCTTGATCGTGCCGTCGGCCTGCAGGTCGAAGCCGGCGTCGGACAGCCGCGTGAACACGCTCGACGCCGTGCTGCTGGCGCCCAGCGCCGCGCGCAACTGCGAGCGCACGCCGACGGCCGTGCCGTCGCCCTGCAGCGAGCCGGCGGTCTTGGTGCCGGCGTCGTACTTGGTCTGCTCGGTGAGGTACTTGGCCATGTCGTTGTACGCCGACACGAAGGCGGTCACGGCCTTCTTCATGGCGTCGGCATCGGGCTTGACGCTCACCGATGCGGGCGCTGTCGTCACCGCGGCGAGCGTCAGCGTCAGGCCGTCGACGACGTTGGCGAGCGTGTTCGACGCCGACGTCACCGCGATCTGGTTGATCGTCGCGCGCGCATCCTGCGCCGCCTGGGCCAGCGTCATGCCGCCCGCGGCGGCGGCGTCGTAGGCCAGCGCCGCCAGGCCCGCCGGCGCGGTCTCGGTGACGCCGACGCGAAAGCCGTTGGCCGCGCCGGTGGCGCTGCTGCGGATCACCAGCCGCGCCCCGCTGGCATCGCTGAGGATCGAGGCGGTGACGCCGGCGCCGGCGGCATTGATCTTGTCGCGCACATGCGCCAGCGTGTCCTCGCCCGGGCCGATGGTGATGTCCACCGCGGTCGCGCCGCTCTTGGGGCTGAACGTGGTCCCCGACCAGCTGCCCAGCTCGATGTGCAGCGTGCCCTGGCCAAGCGTGGCGTTGCCGTCCGCCCAGGTCGTCGCGGTGGCGGCCGCTTGCGCCGCCGCCAGCGCCTTCACCTCGACCTGGTAGTCGCCGGGCAGCGTGGCGCCGTTGGTCGTGACCGCCACCGCCGGGCTGCCCGAGCTGCCGGCGGTGCGCGTCCAAAGCGTCGGGTCGGTCAGGGCGCGCGCGGCGTCGCGCATCGCCGACACGTACGACTGCACCTTGCCCCACGAGGAGATCGTGGTCTGGATCTGCGTCGCCTTCGACTGCAGCTGCACCAGCGGTTGGCTCTCGGCCT
>JBLMVT010000433.1:0-3517 GCA_050256835.1 Betaproteobacteria bacterium
GCGCGCGCCGAAGCGGCGCTGCGCTCGCTCGACATGGCCGCGCTCGGCGACCGCCTGGCGGCGAGCCTGACGCTGCCCGACCGCAAGCGCCTGGAGGTCGCGCGTGCGCTCGCGACGCAGCCGCGCCTGCTGCTGCTCGACGAGGTGATGGCGGGCCTGCGGCCGACCGAGACCGACGCGATGGTCGCCGCGTTCCGCCGGCTGAACGCCGAGCAGGGGCTCACCATCCTGCTCACCGAGCACGTGATGCGCGCGGTGATGGCGCTGGCGCAGCGCGTCTACGTGCTGCACCACGGCGTCGTCATCGCGGAGGGAACGCCCGCCGAGGTGACGCGCAACCGGCTGGTGCAGGAGAGCTACCTCGGCAGCGAGGCCGTGGCGTGAGCGAACCCGCGATGCTCGAGGTGCGCGGGCTGTCGGTCGCCTACGGCGACGCGACGGCGCTGGACGGCGTGTCGCTTGCGGTGGCGGCCGGCGAGATCGTGGCCATCGTCGGCGCCAACGGCGCGGGCAAGACCTCGCTGATCCGCACGATCGGCGGCGTGCTCGCGCCGCGCGGCGGCAGCATTCGCTTCGAAGGACGCGAGATCGCCGGCTGGCCCAGCCACCGCGTGTGCGACCTGGGCATCGGCCAGGTCGCCGAGGGCCGGCAGATCTTCCCCGCGCTGACCGTGCGCGAGAACCTCGAGGTCGGCGCCATGCTGCCGCGCGCGAAGGCCGGCGCCAAGCGCACGCTCGAGCGCGTGCTGACGATGTTCCCGCGGCTCGCCGAGCGCGCCGCGCAGGCCGCCGGCACGCTGTCCGGCGGCGAGCAGCAGATGCTCGCGATCGGCCGCTGCCTGATGGGCGCGCCGCGCCTGGTGATGTTCGACGAGCCCTCGCTCGGCCTGGCACCGGCCGTCGTCGTCGAGGTGCTGCGCATCATCGAGCGGCTCGCCGGCGAGGACGGCCTGACGGTGCTGCTGGTCGAGCAGAACGTCGCCGCCTCGCTGCGCCTGGCGCACCGCGCCTATGTCCTGGAGAACGGCCAGGTCGTGCTCGAAGGCGAAGGCCAGGCGCTGCTCGGCGACCCGCGCGTGCGCGAGGCTTATCTCGGCATGTAGGGCGGCGGCGTCGGCCGCCTTCGTCCAGCGCGCGCGGAACTATCGGGGCGCCGCAAGGACTATCGGTTCTCGCTGTCGCGATCTTCGACCGCCTTCGGCACGCGCGCGAGCAGGAGAAGCATCAATGAAACTCGACGAGGTACGCAAGCAGGCCTTCGCGATGCCGCTCACCAACCCGGCCTACCCGCGCGGGCCCTACCGCTTCTACGACCGCGAGTTCGTCGTCATCACCTACCGCAGCGACCCCGAGGCGCTGCGCGCGGTCGTGCCCGAGCCGCTCGAGGTCGCCGGCGACACGGTGAACTACGAGTTCATCCGCATGCCCGATTCGACCGGCTTCGGCGACTACACCGAGACCGGCCAGGTGATCCCGGTGCGTTGGCGAGGGCGCGACGGCAAGGTCCAGGAAGGCGGCTACGTCCACGCGATGTATCTCGACGACAACTCGCCGATCGCCGGCGGACGCGAGATCTGGGGCTTTCCGAAGAAGCTCGCCACGCCTCGCATCGAGCGCGAGAGCGAGACGCTGGTGTGCACGCTGCACTACGGCGCCGTGCTCTGCGTCACCGCGACCATGGGCTACAAGCACCGCGAGATCGATCCGGCGCCGGTGCTCGAGAGCCTCGCCCGGCCAAGCTTCATGATCAAGATCGTGCCGCACGTCGATTGCACGCCACGCATCTGCGAGCTGGTGCGCTACTACACCGAGGACGTGACGCTCAAGGGTGCCTGGTCGGGGCCGGCCGCGCTGCAGTTGTTCGAGCATGCGCTGTGCGACGTCGCCCGCCTGCCGGTGCGCGAGGTCGTCGGCGCCCGCCACTTCGTCACCGACCTGACGCTCGGCCTGGGCGAAGTCGTGTTCGACTACCTGGCCTGAGACCGGTCGGCCCGTCGACGGCGTACGGGTCGACGATCGGCGCCACCCGACCAGGCTCGTCGGTCGCGAGGGCCGGCTCAGTGCTGCAGGATCTTCGACAGGAAGTCCTTGGCGCGCGGCGAGCGCGCCTCGGGGCGGCCGAAGAAGTCGTCGCGGGTGGCGTCCTCGACGATGCGGCCGGCGTCCATGAAGATGACGCGGTGGCTGACCTTGCGCGCGAAGCCCATCTCGTGCGTGACGACCATCATCGTCATGCCCTCCTTGGCCAGAGCCACCATGACGTCGAGCACCTCGCCGACCATCTCGGGGTCGAGCGCCGAGGTCGGCTCGTCGAACAGCATGACGATCGGGTCCATCGACAGCGCGCGCGCGATCGCCACGCGCTGTTGCTGGCCGCCCGAGAGCTGGCCGGGGAACTTGTCCTTGTGCGCCATCAGGCCGACGCGGTCGAGCATCTTCAGCCCGCGCTGCGTCGCCTCGTCCTTGGCGCGGCCGAGCACCTTGATCTGCGCCAGCGTCAGGTTCTCTGTCACCGACAGGTGCGGGAACAACTCGAAGTGCTGGAACACCATGCCGACGCGCGCGCGCAGCTTGGGCAGGTCGGTCTTCGGGTCGCTGATCGAGGTGCCGTCGACGACGATGTCGCCCTGCTGGATCGGCTCGAGCGCGTTCACGGTCTTGATCAGCGTGCTCTTGCCCGAACCCGACGGGCCGCAGACGACGACCACCTCGCCCTTGTCGATCTGCGTCGTGCAGTCGGTCAGCACCTGGAAGCTGCCGTACCACTTGCTGACGTGCTTGATGTCGATCATCGCGGCCATGGCGGTCCTTCAGCGGATGATGGCGATCTTCCTCTGCAGCTGCCGCACCAGCATCGACAGCCCGAAGCAGATCACGAAGTAGACGACCGCCGCGACGAGGTAGGTCTCGACCGGGCGGTTGAAGTTCTTGCCGGCGATCTCGAAGCCCTTGAGCAGGTCGTAGGCGCCGATCGCGTAGACCAGCGAAGTGTCCTGGAACAGGATGATGGTCTGCGTCAGCAGCACCGGCAGCATGTTGCGGAACGCCTGCGGCAGCACGACGAGCTGCATGGTCTGCGCGTAGGTCATGCCGACCGCGTAGCCGGCGTACACCTGGCCGCGCGGCACCGACTGGATGCCCGCGCGCATGATCTCCGAGTAGTACGCCGCCTCGAAGATGGTGAAGGTGATGACCGCCGACGCCTCGGCGCCGAGCGGCTCGCCGATCAGCAGCGGGATCAGCAGGAAGAACCACAGGATCACCATCACCAGCGGGATCGAGCGCAGCAGGTTGACGTAGGCCGCGGAGGGGTAGACCAGCCACGGCCGTCCCGACAGCCGCATCAGCGCGAGCAGCGTGCCGATGGCGATGCCGCCGATCATCGCGACCAGCGTGAGCTGCACCGAGAAGAAGAAGCCCTTGAGGACGAAGCCCTGGATGACGCCCCAGTTCAGGAACGAGAAGTCGAGCGCGCCCATCAGTGGCCCCCGCCGATCATCCCGGGCACGCGCACGCG
>JBLMVT010000434.1:0-7251 GCA_050256835.1 Betaproteobacteria bacterium
CGCGGCCGCCGGCGGCAGGGCCGACGAGGTCGTCGCCGCCTACGACACGGCGCTGCGGCGCCTCGGGCGCGACGACACGCTGTCCCGAGCCGACCGGCTCGCGGCGCTCGATGCCCGGCTCGACCTGACGCAGCTCGACCGGCTCGACGGCGAACCGCTCGAGCCCGTGCCGGCGCCGCTGCTGGACGACATCCGAGCCCAGGTGGCGCGCGACGACCGCGAGATCCGCGACGGCTACGAGCGCCAGGCGGTGATCACCGAGGCCGCCGCGCTGCTCGCGCAGGCCGGGCTGATGGCCGAGTCCGACCGCCTGCTCGAGGCCAACCTGGCGAAGAGCCACTCGCCCTACTACCTGATGTCGCAGCTCGCCGGCAATGCCAGGAAGCGCGGCGACGCGAGCGCGGCGCTCGGCTGGTACGCGCGCGCCTTCGACGCCAGCCAGGGGCCGGCGACTCGGCTGCAGTGGGGCGCCAGCTACCTCGGCGCGCTGGTCGACCTGGCGCCCGAGGACGCGCCGCGCATCGAGCGCGTGGCCTCGCAGCTCATCGCCGAGGCGGCGGCGCAGCCGAACGCGTTCTACGAGCGCAGCGCGCGCTCGCTGCAGCGCGCCGGCGAGCGGCTGGCGCGCTGGAACGCCGACGGCCGGCACGCAGACGCGCTGTCGCGGCTGAAGCGCCAGCTCGACGCGGTATGCGGCAGGCTCGGCGCCGCCGACCCGCAGCGCGCCACCTGCGAGGCGCTGCTGCCGGCCGCGGGTTGAGAGACAGGCCCGGCGCGCGCCGAGCCGCTACTTTAGCGTGCCCTCGGTGCGGCGTGCCTGCTGCACCGCCGGGCGCTCGCCGACGCGCTTCATGTACGCGGCGAGGTTGGCCAGGCCGGCGAGGTCGACGCCGACGTGCTGCGCCCAGTTCGTCACCGTGTAGAGGTAGCCGTCGGCCACGGTGAAGGTGTCGCCCATCAGGTAGGCACGGCCGGCGAGCTGGCCGTCGACCCAGGTGTAGCGGTCCTTCAGGCGCTTGCGCTGCATCGCCTTGTACTCCTCGGGCACGCCGGGTACGAACAGCGGCGAGTACTGCTTGTGCAGTTCGGTGCTGACGAAGTTGAGCCACTCCTGCAACCGGTAGCGCGCCAGCGTGCCGTTGGCCGGCGCGAGGTTCTTCTGTGGCACCTGGTCGGCGACGTACTGCACGATCGCCGGGCCTTCGCTCAGCCGCTGGCCATCGTCGAGCTCGAGCAGCGGCACGTAGCCCTTCGGGTTGATCGAGTAGTAGTCGGTGCCGTCGGCCAGCTTGTGCGTCTTGGTGCTGGCGAGCACGGGCTCGTAGGCCAGGCCGGCCTCGGCCAGCGCGATCATCGGCGACAGTGAGCAGGCGCCGGGGCTGTAATAGAGCTTCATGGTCACTCCTTTCGTGCGCCGACCATACGCCGCTTGGGCATTTCGCGCAGGCGGCGGGGCATCGCCCCGCTCCTACAATGCGCCGCCATGACAGCGGGCAGGAGACGGGCGCTGGTGCGCATGGCGGCCTTGCTGGCCGCGGCCCGCGTGCCGCCGGGCAGGGCCGCCGCGGCGGCCGACGCCGACGAGGCGGACTGGGTCCATGCCCACGCCACCTTCGGCGCCCCCAAGTACCCGCCCGACTTCGCGCACTTCGAGTACGTCAACCCGCGGGCCCCCAAGGGCGGCACGCTGTACCTGCGCAACCCGGACCGGCGCTCGAGCTTCGACAAGTTCAACCCGTTCACGCTGCGCGGCAACGCGCCGGCGGGCATCGGCTTCTTCATGCTCGAGACGCTGGCCACGGGCTCGGCCGACGAGCTGCGCACGATGTACGGGCTGCTCGCCGAGGCGATGCGGATCGCGCCGGACAAGTCGTCGATCTCGTTTCGCCTGCACCCGAGGGCGCGCTTCTCCAACGGTGACCCGGTGCTCGCCGAGGACGTGAAGCTGAGCTTCGAGAGCATCACCGGGCCGTATGCGTCACCGACCTACCAGACCGCGTACGCCGGGGTGGCCGGCGTGGCGGTGCTCGACGAGCGCAGCGTCCGCTTCGACCTCAAGGATCGCAGCGACGACACGCTGTTCGCGGTCGGCAGCCTGCCGGTGTTCTCGCGCAAGTGGGGACTGAAGGCCGACGGCACGCGCAAGCGCTTCGACGAGATCGTCACCGACTACCCGATCGCCAGCGGCCCCTACACGATCGCCGAGGCGCATGCCGGGCGACGCATCGAGTTCAGGCGCCGCGCCGACTACTGGGCGGCCGACCTCCCGGTGCAGCGCGGCTCCTACAACTTCGACCGCATCGTCTACCGCTACTACCAGGACGAGGCGGTGGCGACCGAGGCGTTCAAGGCCGGCGAGTTCGACATCTTCAAGGTCTACGGCGCGCGCACCTGGGTGCGCCAGATGAAGGGCCCGAAGTGGGACGACGGACGCATCCGCAAGGACCTGTTCCCGGTCGCCACCGGGCAGGGCCTGCAGGCCGACGAGCTGAACCTGCGCCGGCCGATCTTCCAGGACATCCGCGTGCGCAAGGCGATCGGCCTGACCTGGGACTTCGACTCGCACAACCGCTACGGGCTATTCGCCGCCGCCGACAGCGTGTTCAACAACTCCGAGTTCGCGGCGCGCGGCCTGCCTTCGGCGGGCGAGCTGGCGCTGCTCGAGCCGTTTCGCAGCGAGTTGCCCAGGGAAGTGTTCGGGCCGCCGTTCGTCGCGCCGCGCACCGGCCGCGACCCGGCGCGCCTGCGCGCCAACCTGATCGAGGCGCGCGACCTGCTGGCCGCGGCGGGCTGGAAGCTCGCGCCCGACGGCCGGCTGCGCAACGCGAAGGGCGAGCCGTTCGAGTTCGAGTACCTGACGCCCAACGAGGGCTCGCGCGACGCGATCTGGGAGCACAACCTCGACAAGCTCGGCATCAAGCTGAAGGTGAGGCAGGTCGACTTCGCGCTGTACCGCCGGCGCCTCGAGCAGTACGACTTCGACGTCGTCACCATCGTCGAGGGCAGCTTCACCATCCCCTCGGCGCTCGACTACACGACGCTGTACGGCAGCAAGTCGGCCGACGAGAAGGGCAACAACAACTTCCGCGGCGTCAAGAGCGCGGCGGTCGACCATATCCTCGAGGCGATGGCCCGGGCCGCGTCGCTGGAGACGCTGCGCGACGCCTGCCGGGCGCTCGACCGCGTCGTGATGTGGAACTACTGGCAGGTTCCCGAGCTGTACTTCGCGGCCGAGCCCGCCTGCTACTGGGACAAGTTCGGCATGCCGGCAGTGCGGCCGAAGTACTTCACCATCGACAATCCGAACTCGGGCCAGCTCGCCTGGCCGATCACCACCTGGTGGATCAGGCCGGGCGCCGTGAAGGGCTGATGATGAGAGCCATGTGGTTCTACATCCTCAAGCGCATCGCGCTCATGGTGCCGACGCTGATCGGCGCGCTCACCGTCACCTTCGTCGTCATCCAGTTCGTGCCGGGCGGCCCGATCGAGCAGATCATGGCCGAGGCGCGCACGCGCGGCGGCGGCGAGGGCGGCGTCTACAAGGCCGCGCGCGACAGCGACGCCCGGCAGATCGCCGAGCTGAAGAAGCTCTACGGCTTCGACAAGCCGGTGCACGTGCGCTACCTCGAGATGCTGTCGCATTTCGCGCGCTTCGATCTCGGCCGCAGCTTCCTGCAGAACAAGGACGTCTGGCAGCTCATCAAGGAGAAGCTGCCGGTGTCGATCAGCCTGGGCGTGTGGACCTTCCTCATCAGCTACCTCATCAGCGTGCCGCTGGGCATCGCCAAGGCGGTGCGCGACGGCTCACGCTTCGACATCGCCAGCACGCTGGTCGTGCTGGTCGGCTTCGCGATCCCCGGCTTCGTGCTCGGCGTGTTCCTGATCGTGCTGTTCGCCGGTGGCACCTTCCTCGAGTGGTTCCCGCTGCGCGGGCTGACCTCCGACAACTGGGGCGACCTGTCGTGGCCGGCGCGCATCGCCGACTACTTCTGGCATCTGACGCTGCCGCTGACCTGCCTGGTGGTGGGCAGCTTCGCCGTCACCACCATGCTGACCAAGAACACCTTCATCGAGGAACTGCGCAAGCAGTACGTGCTGGTGGCGCGCGCCAAGGGGCTAGGGCCGGGCCGCGTGCTGTGGAAGCACGTGTTCCGAAACGCGCTGATCCCGCTCGTCACGGGCTTTCCGGCGGCATTCATCGGCGCGTTCTTCGCCGGCGCGCTGCTGATCGAGAGCCTGTTCTCTCTCGACGGTCTCGGCCTGCTCAGCTACGAGTCGGTGGTGCGGCGCGACTATCCCGTCGTGCTCGGCTCGCTGTACCTGTTCACCCTGATCGGGCTGGTGGTCAAGCTGATCTCCGACCTGCTGTACGTGCTGGTCGACCCGCGGGTCCAGTTCGAGGCGGTGGCGAAGTGAACCCCGTGCAGACAAGGACCCAGCAGCCGCTGGATTCCCGCTGGCGCGGGAACGACGAGAAGGCCGCGCGCCACCTCTCGCCCAACCAGCGCGCCTGGGCGCGCTTTCGGCGCAACCGCGTCGGCACCTGGTCGCTGTGGATCTTCCTCGCGCTGCTGGTGGTCAGTGCGTTCGCCGAGCTGCTCAGCAACGACCGGCCGCTGGTCGCGTACTACGACGGCAAGTGGTCGTTCCCGGTGTTCCACAACCCGCCCGAGACCTTCTACGGCGGCGCCTTCGGCACGCCGACCGAATGGAGCGACCCTTTCATCGACGCGCAGTTCGCAAAGCAGCCCGGCGCCTGGTTGGTGCGTCCGCCCAACCGGCATTCGGCGACCTCGATCGACTACTTCCAGAAGGCGCCCAACCCGGCGCCGCCGAGCACGAAGAACTGGCTCGGCACCGACGCGGTCGGCCAGGACATGGTGGCGCGGCTGCTGTACGGCTTTCGCCTGAGCATCGGCTTCGCGTTCGCGCTGACGGCGGTCGGCACGGCGATCGGCATCGCCTTCGGCGCGGTGCAGGGCTACTTCGGCGGGCGCATCGACCTCGGCACGCAGCGCCTGATCGAGATCTGGGCCTCGATCCCCGAGCTGTACCTGCTGATTATCTTCGCGTCGATCTTCGAGCCCTCGCTGCTGCTGCTGCTGATCCTGCTCAGCCTGTTCGGCTGGATCGGGCTGTCGGACTACGTTCGCGCCGAGTTCCTGCGCAACCGCTCGCTCGAATTCGTCAAGGCGGCGCGCGCGATGGGCCTGTCCAGCGGCCAGATCATCTGGCGCCACGTGCTGCCCAACTCGCTGACGCCGGTCATCACCTTCCTGCCGTTCCGCATGAGCTCGGCCATCCTCGCACTGGTCGCGCTCGACTTCCTCGGCCTGGGCGTGCCGCCGTCGACGCCCTCGCTCGGCGACCTGGTGCGCCAGGGCAAGGCCAACCTCGACTCGTGGTGGATCATCTTCCCCACCTTCGCCGTGCTCGTCGTCACCCTGCTGCTGCTGACCTTCATCGGCGACGCGCTGCGCGACGCGTTCGACACGAGGAAGTCGTGAGCCGAACGCCATGAGCGACCTCCTCTGCATCGACCATCTGAGCGTCGCCTTCGGGGCCTCGCGCGTCGTCGACGACGTGTCGTTCGCAATTGCGCCGGGCGAGAAGTTCGCGCTGGTCGGCGAGTCGGGGTCGGGCAAGTCGATCACCGCGCTGTCGGTGCTGCGGCTGGTCGACGCGGCGGCGACGACCGGCTCGATCCGCTTCGAGGGACGCGAGCTGACGACCGCCAGCGAGCGCACGATGCGCGGCGTGCGCGGACGCGAGGTCGCGATGATCTTCCAGGAGCCGATGACCGCGCTCGACCCGCTGTACACGGTCGGCGACCAGATCGGCGAGGTGCTCGAGCTGCACGAGGGGCTGGCGAAGAACGCGGCGCGTGCGCGTGCCGTCGAGCTGCTCGCCCGCACCGGCATCCCCGAGCCCGAGCGCCGCGTCGACGTCTACCCGCACCAGCTCTCGGGCGGCCAGCGCCAGCGCGCGATGATCGCGATGGCGCTGGCCTGCCGGCCCAAGCTGCTGATCGCCGACGAGCCGACCACCGCGCTCGACGTGACGATCCAGGCGCAGATCCTCGCCCTGCTCGACGAGCTGCAGCGCGAGCTGGGCATGGCTCTGCTGTTCATCACCCACGACCTGGCGCTGGTGCGGCGTTTCTGCCACCGCGTCGGCGTGATGGAGAAGGGCCGGCTGGTCGAGCTCGGCACGACCGATCGCGTGTTCGCCGAGCCGCGCCACCCGTACACGAGGAAGCTGCTCGCCAGCCGGCCGCGCCGCGTCGTGCAGGGCGTGCCGGCCGACGCGCCGGTGCTGCTCGAGGGCGAGAACGTGCGCGTCGAATTCCACAGCAGCGCGGGCTGGTTCAGGAAACGCACCTTCGTCGCGGTGCGCGACGCGACGCTGCGGCTGGCGCGCGGCGAGACGCTGGGCATCGTCGGCGAGTCCGGCTCGGGCAAGACGACGCTCGGCATGGCGCTGCTCGCGCTGCAGCCGATCGCCGACGGCAAGGTTGAGGTGGGGGTCGACGGCCGCGCGGTGCGCATCGACGGCGCGGACCGCGCCACCCTGCGCGCCATGCGCCGGCGGATGCAGGTGGTGTTCCAGGACCCGTTCGCCTCCCTGAGCCCGCGCATGACGGTCGGCCAGATCGTCGGCGAGGGGCTGGCGCTGCACCAGCCCGAGCTCGCCCGCGAGCAGCGCGAGCGGCGCGTCCTCGACATGCTGGCCGAGGTCGGCCTGTCAGCGTCCGAGGGCCTGGACGACGTGCTGCAGCGCTACCCGCACGAGTTCTCGGGCGGCCAGCGCCAGCGCATCGCGATCGCGCGCGCGGTCGTGCTGCGCCCCGAGGTGCTGGTGCTCGACGAGCCGACCTCGGCGCTCGACGTCTCGGTGCAGCAGCAGGTGCTCGCGCTGCTGGCCGAGCTGCAGCGCCGCCACGGCATGAGCTACCTCTTCATCAGCCACGACCTCGCGGTCGTGCGCGCGATGTCGCACCGCGTGCTCGTCATGAAGGACGGCGCGATCGTCGAGCAGGGCGAGGCCGAGGCGCTGTTCGCCGCGCCGACCCATCCTTACACCCGGGCGCTGCTGGCGGCGGCCCATCTGGCGCAGGCGGCGTGACGTCCAACCGATCCTCCGGCATCGAATCGCGCTACGCGTGGCTGCGCCTGTTCGTGTCGCTGACGCTGGCGTCGATCGGCGGCGCCGGCATGTACTCGATCACCGTCGTGCTGCCGCGCATCCAGG
>JBLMVT010000435.1:0-5106 GCA_050256835.1 Betaproteobacteria bacterium
GGCACGCCGTGGTTCCGCGCGCGCGAGGTGCCGTGCGAGATGTGCCGCGACATTCCATGCGTCGCCGCCTGCCCGAGCGGCGCACTGCAACCCGCGCTCGGCGACATCGCCGACGCGCGGATCGGGCTGGCGGGGCTGACGCGCCCCGAAGGCTGCTACAGCTTCATCGGCGCGGCGCGTTGCGACAGCTGCGCCCGCGCCTGCCCGCTGCAGGGCCGCGCGATCCGCCTGCAGCCGGGCCGCACGCGCCTCGGAGGCAGCTTCACCCCCACGGTCGACCCGGCCGCCTGCACCGGCTGCGGCAAGTGCGAGCGGGCCTGCATCGCCGCGCTGCCGGCCATCACCGTGCAGGCGTATCGCGATGGACGCCTGGGCCGCCGTGCGGTCTGACGCCGGGCTCGCGCGCGCGCTGCGCCGCAATCGCTGGCTGCTGGCGCGGCGCACGCTGCAGTTCGCGCTGCTCGCCGCCTTCGCCGGCGCGCCCTGGCTGGTGCAGGGCACGCTGGCGGCCAGCGTGTGGTTCGGGCAGGTGCCGCTCACCGATCCGCTGCTCGCGCTGCAGACCTGGCTGGCCGGCACGCCACCCGCGCGCGGCGCCGTGCTCGGCGCACTCGCGGTGGGCGCGTTCTACGCGCTGTGCGGCGGCCGCCTGTTCTGCGCCTGGGTCTGCCCGGTCAACCTGGTCACCGACGCCGCCGAAGGGTTGCGGCGCGGCCTCGGGTGGCAGCGCATCGGGCTGCGCGCCGACCGGCGGCTGCGCCTGCTCGTGCTGGCGCTCGTGCTCGTGGCCAGCGTCGTGACCGGCAGCGTCGTCTGGGAGACGGTCAACCCGATCGGCTGGACGATGCGCGCGCTGGTCTTCGGCCTGTGGAGCGGCGGCGCCGCCGCGGTGGCTGCGGTGTTCGTGTTCGACCTGCTGGTGCTCCGCCACGGCTGGTGCGGCCACCTGTGCCCGGTCGGCGCCTTCTACGGCCGGCTCGGCCGCGCCGGCCGGCTGCATGTCCGGGCCGTGAAGCCCGAGGCCTGCACGCGCTGCGGCGAATGCTTCGCGGTCTGCCCCGAGGTGCAGGTCATCGCGCCGGTGCTGCGCCCCGACGCCGACCAAAGGTCCATCGTCGACGTCGACTGCCTGCGCTGCGGCCGCTGCATCGACCGCTGCGACGAAGGCGTGTTCGCGTTTCGCCTCGCGCCCTTCACGAAGGAACGACACCCATGAGCGGCTACCTCCTCGACGGCCGCTGGCACACCGGCTGGTACGACACGCGCAAGACCGGCGGCGAGTTCGTGCGCGGCGCCGCCGCGTTCCGCGATTGGGTCACGGCCGACGGCCGCAGCGGCTACCCGGCGCAGGCCGGGCGCTACCACCTCTACGTCTCGCTCGCCTGCCCGTGGGCGCATCGAACGCTCATCCTGCGCACGCTGAAGCGGCTGGAGCCGGTGATCTCGCTGTCGGTCGTCGACCCCGTGATGCGCGACGAGGGCTGGGAATTCGGCACGGGACCCGGTTGCATCCCCGACACGGTGAACGGCTTTCGCCTCCTGCGCGAGGTCTACACCGCCGCGAGGCCCGGGTACAGCGGGCGCGTGACCGTGCCGGTGCTGTGGGACCGTGAGCGCGGCACGATCGTCAACAACGAGTCGTCCGAGATCGTGCGCATGCTCAACAGCGAGTTCGGCGCCTTCACGAGCGTTGCCGACGACTACTACCCGCCGGCGCTGCGCGCCGCGATCGACGCCGTCAACGCGCGGGTGTACGAGGACGTCAACAACGGCGTGTACCGCTGCGGCTTCGCGGGCAGCCAGGCGAGCTACGAGCGCGCCTTCGACCGCCTGTTCGGCGCGCTCGACGAACTCGAGCGGCGGCTCGGCGGCATGCGCTTTCTGGTCGGCGATGCGCCGACCGAGGCCGACTGGCGGCTGTTCACGACGCTGGTGCGCTTCGACGCGGTCTACTACACGCACTTCAAGTGCAACCTGCGGCGCATCGCCGACTACCCCGCGCTCTCGCGGCTGCTGCGCGAACTGGTGCGGGTGCCCGGCGTGGCGGCCACGGTGAACATCGACCACATCAAGCGCCACTACTTCGTGAGCCATCGCCACCTGAACCCCGGCGGCATCGTCCCGAAGGGGCCGATCCTCGGGTTCCTCGGCGCGGGTGCGCCGGCCACGCCATGAAGACGAACCCGCCCTGGCCGGCCCTCGACTACGCGGCGTGGCGCGACACCGCGCTCACCCTGCAGCTGTGGACGCAGATCGTCGGCAAGGTGCGGCTCGCGCTCACTCCCTGGCTCAACCACGGCTGGCAGGTGCCGCTGTACGTCAACGCGCGCGGGCTCGGCACCTCGTCGATCCACGTGGGCGGCGGCGCGCTGTTCGAGATCGACTTCGACTTCGTCGCGCAGCGCCTGGTGCTGCGCTCGTCGGGCGCGCCCGAGCGCGGCTTCGCGCTCGAGCCGATGTCGGTGGCGGCCTTCTACCGGCGCTGCCTGGCCGAACTCGCCGCGATCGGCGTCGAGGTCGCGATCGTGCCGGTGTCCAACGAAGTGCCGGCACCGGTCCGCTTTCCCGACGACGAGTCGCACCGCTCGTACGACGGCGCGGCGGCGCACGCGTTCTGGCGCGCGCTCGTGCGCTCCGACCGGGTGCTGCGCCTGTTCCGCACGTCGTTTCTCGGCAAGGCGAGCCCGGTGCACTTCTTCTGGGGCAGCTTCGACCTGGCGGTGACGCGCTTCTCGGGCCGCCCGGCGCCGCCGCACGCCGGCGGCATTCCTGGCCTGCCCGACGCGGTGACGCGCGAGGCGTATTCGCACGAGGTCAGCAGCGCCGGCTTCTGGCCCGGCAACGACGCCTATCCGCAGGCCGCCTTCTATTCCTACGCCTACCCGTCGTCGACCGGTTTCGGGCAGGCACCGGTCGAGCCGGCGGCCGCGCAATGGTCCGAGGCGATGGGCGAATGGCTGCTGCCGTACAACGCGGTGCGCACGAGCGACGACCCCGAGGCCGTGCTGCTCGCCTTCCTGCAGAGCAGCTACCGCGCGGCGGCCGATCTCGGGCACTGGGATCGCGGGCTGGATTGCGCCCTCGGCGTGCCCGGGCGACCGAGGGCGATCCCGCCGGGCGGTAGCGTCTGCTGATCCAGCGTGAACTCATGCACCACCTCGGGTTCGATGCGATCACGGTGGCGGCAGGTTGACCGGCGCGATCGCGAAACGGAGGCCGACCATGCCCACGAAGACAACGTTCGACGCTCTCGTCGTCGGCACGGGCCAGGCCGGCCCGCCGCTGGCCGCGCGCCTCGCCGGCGCCGGCATGAAGGTGGCCGTGGTCGAACGCGGCAAGTTCGGCGGAACTTGCGTCAACGACGGCTGCACGCCCACCAAGGCCATGATCGCGAGCGCCCACGCCGCGCACCTGGCACGACGCGCCGGCGACTACGGCGTGCGCATCGACGGCGAACCGCACCTCGACATGGCGCGCGTCAAGGCGCGCAAGGACGCGATCGTCGCGCGGTCCAGCCACGGCGTGGAGAAGTGGATGTCGGGCCTCGAGGGCGTGCGGATCTACCGGGGCCACGCTCGCTTCACCGGGCCGACCACCGTGCAGGTGAACTCCGACATCCTGAGCGCGGACCGGATCTTCCTCGACGTCGGCGGCCGGCCGCTCGTTCCCAGGATGCCGGGTCTCGATGCGGTGCCCTACCTGACCAACGTCACGATGATGGACGTCGACTTCGTCCCCGAGCACCTGATCGTCATCGGTGGCAGCTACGTGGGGCTGGAGTTCGCGCAGATGGTCCGTCGCTTCGGCAGCCGCGTGACGGTGGTGGAGATGGGGCCGCGCCTGGTCGGCCGCGAGGACGAGGACGTCTCGCTCGCGATCCAGGAATTCCTGAGTGCCGAGGGCGTGCGGCTGCGCTTGGGTGCGCAGTGCCTGAGCGTGCAAGGCGAGGCCGACGGACTGTCCGTCGGGCTGGGCTGCAAGGAAGGGGAGCCGCGCGAAAAGGGCTCGCACCTGCTGCTGGCCGTCGGCCGCGTGCCCAACACCGACGACCTCGGTCTCGACGCGGCCGCCATCAAGACCGATGCGCGCGGCTACATCGAGGTCGACGAGGCGCTGCGCACCTCCAACCCCCGTGTCTGGGCGCTCGGCGACTGCAACGGCCAGGGCGCCTTCACGCACACGGCCTACAACGACTACGAGATCGTCGCCGACAACCTGCTGTCGAACGCCGGGCGCCGATATACCGACCGCGTGCCGGTGTATGCGCTCTACACCGATCCGCCGCTCGGGCGCGTCGGCATGGGCGAGGCGGAGATCAGAAAGTCCGGCCTGCGGGCCATGGTGGGGAAGATTCCGATGACGCGCGTCTCGCGCGCCGTCGAGAAGGGGGAGACGACGGGTTTCCTCAAGATCCACGTCGAGCAGGAGTCCGGGCGCATCCTCGGCGCGTCCCTGCTCGGCACCGGCGCGGACGAGGCGGTGCACTCGCTGATCGACGCCGTGTATGCGAAGCTTCCCTACACGGAGTTCCAGCGCCACGTGCGCATCCACCCCAACGTCAGTGAGCTCTTGCCGACCGTGCTGGAACATCTGGCGCCGCTCGACTCGCAAACCCCTGCCGGCGGCTGAGTCGCGTTGACAGGAGGCCGGCTCCCGAACACGATCGGCTCGCCGTCGCAGACCGCGCCGAACCGGACACCGCCATGAACGACAAGACCCTCCTCGAACACATCACCGCCCTGGTCCGATGACGCGCTCGAGCCTGCCCGCGCTGCCCGCATCGGGCGGCGATGCCCCGGCGGCACCCGACCTCCCGGCGCCGCGCAGCCACGAAGAGTGGCTGCTCGACGAGTCGCTGGCCGAGACCTTTCCCGCCAGCGATCCGATCGCGCCGGCGCTTCCCAAGGAACACGGGCACCGCTGATCGGGCAGCGCCGCGGCGCGGCGCCGCCGAACCGTGACTCTCTGCGCCTTCAGCGCCCGGCCGAGTCGGCGCGGCGGCTGGTCTCGAACAGGAACCACGCGCGCCGCTCGGTCTCGTCGAGCCAGACCTCGATCAGGCTGGCCGTCGCCACGTCGCGGTGCTGCTCGCACAGGCCGTGTGCC
>JBLMVT010000436.1:0-6399 GCA_050256835.1 Betaproteobacteria bacterium
TGGCCGGGCTGCTTTCGGTCAACCAGCAGGGCTACGTCAGCCCGAACGTGCTGCACTGGACGCAGTCGGGCAACCTGATGGTGATGGTGATCCTCGGCGGCGTCGCCAGCCTGTGGGGCGGCGTGCTCGGCGCGGCCGTGCTGATCGTCCTGCAGGAGGTGCTGGCCGCGTACACGCCGCACTGGGAGTTCTGGACCGGCTGGGTGCTGCTGGCCGTCGTGCTGTTCGCGCGCCGCGGGCTGGCCGGCTGGCTGGCGCGGGCGTTCGCATGAGCAGCGCGAGGCCGGTGAACATGGACGCGCCGTTGCTGGACGTGCGCGGATTGTGGAAACGCTTCGGCGGCGTCGTCGCCACCGCCGGCGTCGACCTGCAGCTGCGCGCGGGCGAACTGCACGCGCTGATAGGCCCCAACGGCGCCGGCAAGACGACGCTCGTCTCGCAGCTCGCCGGCCAGCTCGCCAGCGACCGTGGGCGCATCGTCTTCGCCGGCGAGGACATCACCCGGCTGGTCGCGCACGAGCGCGCGCGGCGCGGGCTGGTGCGCTCGTTCCAGATCACGCGGCTGTTCACCAGCTTCGACGTGCTGGACAACGTCGCGCTGGCGCTGCAGGCCACGTCGGGCCGCGGCGCGCTGTCGCCGTGGCATGCGGTCGCGCGCGACCGCGATGCTGCCGAGCGCGCCCGCGCGCTGCTCGCCGACCTGGGCCTTGCCGAGCGCGCCTCGGCACGCATCGAGGCGCTCTCGCACGGCGAGCAGCGCGCGCTCGAGGTCGCGCTGGCGCTGGCCGGCGCGCCGCGGCTGGTGCTGCTCGACGAGCCGATGGCCGGGCTGGGCCCCGACGAGTCGCGCCGCATGGAGGCGCTGATCGGCCGCGTGCGCGAGCGCGCCACGCTGCTGCTGATCGAGCACGACGTCGAGGCCGTGTTCCGGCTCGCCGACCGCGTCTCGGTGCTGGTCGCCGGCCAGGTCATCGCCAGCGGCGCGCCCGCCGAGGTGCGGCGCGAGGCGCGCGTAGTCGACGCCTACCTCGGCAAGGACTGATGGGCGTGGACGACGCGGGGCCGCCCCTGCTCGACGTGCAGTCGCTGCACGCCGGCTACGGCGCGGGCGCGGTGCTGCAGGGCGTCGACCTGCAGGTGGGCGCGGGCGAGGTCGTCGGGCTGCTCGGCCGCAACGGGATGGGCAAGACGACGCTTGTGCGCGCGGTGTGCGGCCTGCTCGCGCCGCGCGGCGGGCGCATCGCCTTCGCCGGCACGCCGATCGCGGGCGAGCCTGCGCACCGCATCGCGCGGCGCGGCATCGGCCTCGTCCCCGAGGGACGGCAGGTGTTCCCCAACCTGACCGTCGAAGAGCACCTGAGCGCGTTCTGGCGTGCGCCGCGCGATGCCACGGCGCCCGCGGCGCCGTGGACCATCGAACGCGTCTACGCGCTGTTCCCGCGGCTGGCCGAGCGGCGCGACCACCTCGGCCATCAGCTCTCCGGCGGCGAGCAGCAGATGCTCGCCATCGGTCGTGCGCTGGTCACGCACCCGCGCCTGCTGATCCTTGACGAGGCGACCGAGGGCCTGGCGCCGCTGGTGCGCGAGGAGATCTGGCGCTGCCTGGCCACGCTGCGCGAGGGCCGGCAGGCCATCCTCGTCATCGACAAGTACGTCGAGCGGCTGCTCGTCCTGGCCGACCGCCACGTCATCCTGGAGAAGGGAAGGGTGGCGTGGCAGGGGACGTCGGCGCAGCTGCGGGCCGATCGGGCGGTATGGGGCCGATACCTGGGGGTGTAGGTCCGCCGCACGCGCGGCCTAACGCGACGCTTCGCGGCGGCCCACGGGCGCAGGTGGTACAATGCGCTTCGTAGGAATGCTCAGGACCGTCTCTAGTAGGTCTCTTCGGGTCCGCCGGCCATGCCGGCGTTTCGATAGAAATCCATCAGGTGTACTTCTTGGCGTCTCTGCACTGCGTCGGCATGTGCTGCGCATCACCTGAAAGGATATCGATATGACGACCGAAACCGGAACCGTGAAGTGGTTCAACGAAGGCAAGGGCTTTGGATTCATCACCCCCGATAAGGGCGGCAAGGATCTGTTCGCCCACTACAGCGAGATCAAGGGCAGCGGCTTCAAGACGCTGGCCGAGAGCCAGCGCGTGGAGTTCGAGGTGACCCAGGGCCAGAAGGGCCCGCAGGCCTCCAACATCCGGCCCGTGACCGCCTGATCTACCTTCCAGGGCTCCTCGCGAGCCCTTCGAGCAAACCGCGGCCTGTGGTCCGCGGTTTTTTCGTTTCCGGGCCGCCCGCTTCAGCTGCGAGGACGGCGCACCGGTGCCGCGCCGGGGCGATGCAGGTGGCGAAACGTGATGCGACCCTTGGTCAGGTCGTACGGCGACAGTTCCAGCGCCACGTTGTCGCCGGCAATGATGCGGATGTGGTGCTTGCGCATCCTTCCCGCGGTGTACGCGACCAGCTCGTGCCCGTTGTCGAGCTTCACGCGGTAGCGGGAGTCGGGCAGCACCTCGTTGACGATGCCGTCCATCTGGATCAGTTCTTCCTTGGCCACGCGGGTCTCCTGATACTGCAGTCTGTCGAGCGTCCGGTCGAGACGGGATTCGACCGAGGCCCGCTGCGGGTGCGAGCGGGGGACAGAGGCGACCTACGTGGAGACGGTCTTGAGCATGTCTGCGAGCCTTGGATCCTACACGAGTCGATCGCGGGCGAGGACATTGGCCTTCTTTGGCTCCACAAGCAAAATGGACACGGCACCGGGGAGTGAAGTGTCGTTTCGGTCATTGCCACGCGTCGTCGTCTGGTTCGCGCTGCCGCTCGGCTACTACGCCAGCGCGAAGCTCGGCGTGTGGCTGGCCGCCATGCCCGACGGCATCTCCATCCTGTGGCCGCCTAACAGCGTGCTGTTGACCGCGATGCTGCTCGTGCGCGGCAGGGACATCCCGCTGCTGGCGGTGCTCGGCATCGCGGCGGAAGTCGCGGCCGACGTGCCGACGTTCAGCGTGTCGGAGGCGCTGATCTTCGGCAGCGCGAACGCGGTTGAATCGGCGCTGGCCTGCCAGCTTCTGAAGCACTGGCGCTTCGACGCGCGGCTCGGCACGCTGCCCGACCTGGGCAAGTTCCTGCTTGCCGGGCCGCTGATCGCCGCGCCGTTCGCGGCGGCGCTCGGTGCCGGTGTCTATTCGCGGCTGCACGCAGGCCCGACCCCCTACCTCGAGTTGGTGCGCCTGTGGGCGATGGGCGACGCGATGGGCCTGCTCATCTTCACGCCCCTGCTGCTGAGCCTGGCGGTCGGCGGTTCCTCGCTCCATGCCGGCGGCGGTGCCACGCGCCTCGGCCCGCTCGATGCCGCGGTGGCGCTGGTCGGCGTCACGCTGACCGCCGTCCTCGCCGCGTTCCCGCGCGGCATGGTCTTCGGCCTGCACGTCGCGCCGGTGCTCGTCATCCCGTGCGTGGTCTACCTCGCCGCCCGCTTCGGCCTGCGCGTGGCGAGCGCTTCGGCGGCCGTCGTCGGGGTCGCGATCGCCTACGCGACGGCTCACGGGCAGTATCCGTTCGGCGTCATGCCTCGAGCGGAGGCGACAATGCGGGCGCAGGAATTCATCCTCACGACGAGCCTGCTGACGCTCGGCCTCGCGGCGCTGCTCGGCCAGCTGCGCGCCAGGCAGGACGAGCTGCGCGAGGCCAACGAGCGGCTCGACCAGCTCAACCGCGGCCTCGAGTCGCGCGTCGCCGAGCGCACCGCCCAGCTGCACGAGTCAAACCGCCGCCTTGAGCAGCTGGCCATGACGGATGCACTGACCGGGTTGCTCAACCGGCGCGCGTTCTTCGCCGCTGCGCACGGCGCGCTGGAGAGCGCGCTGCGCCACGGGCGGCCGCTGGCCGCGGTGATGATCGACGTCGACCACTTCAAGTCGATCAACGACGTCCACGGGCATGCCGCCGGCGACAGCGTGCTGAGGCACGTGGCGGCGACGCTGAGCGCCATGGTGCGCGGGGAAGACTGCCTGGCGCGCTACGGCGGCGAGGAATTCGTCCTGCTCGCCCCCGAGACCGACCTGGACAGCGCCTTCGCGCTCGCCTGCCGCATGGGCGAGGCGCTGCGCAACAGCCCGGCACCGATCGGCGACGGCACGATCAAAGTGACGGCCAGCTTCGGCGTCAGCGCGCTCGGCAGCGCGGGCGACGACCTGGACCGCCTGATCGGCCGCGCCGACGCGGCGCTCTACGCCGGCAAGAGCGCCGGGCGCGACCGCACGATCGTCGTCGCGCCGCCCTCGGCCGAATCATCCGGGGTGCGTGCCTGACTGGGCGAGGTGGTCCTTCATCTTCGCCATCGCGATGGCCAGCGCAGCCCCGCCGAGGGTCTTGATCAGGCCGGAGTGCTGCGCATAGAAGCTGGCCAGTTCGTCCGCGATGCCGGGATGGGCCTGGTGCGCTTGTTCGACCACGTCCTGCACCTGCTGCGGTGAAAGCTGCGATGCCTGGTCGGGCGTGATCTGGCTGCTGCCGGGGGTCATCATGCGCCCGAGCACACCGCCCCCTAGGCTCGCGGCCACGGCCGGACCGAGCGCCGCGATGATCTGGTTCAGCATGCCCGCCTGCTGCTGCCCGTTCGAATTGCCGAACAGCTGGCCGACCATCTCGCCGATGGCCGGTGTCTCGTCGGCCCGGAACGCACCCGCCAGGCCTTTGGCCAGAACGTCGCTGGGCACGCCCTGCGCGACCTGGTCGAAGTGCTGATCGCTGACCGTACCGCCGCTGACCGCCTGGGTCAGGATGTCCATGAGTCCCACGCTCAACCTCCTGCTAGTTGCCGCGATTGCGGGTGACGAGGTGATAGCCGACCAGCAGCACGATGGCGCCGATGATCGACGCGATGAACCCGGCCGCATGTCCTTGCGGATACAGCCCGAGCGCCTGACCGAGATACGTGGCGGCCACCGATCCGGCGATGCCGAGCGCGGCAGTGAGGAAGAAGCCGCTCGGTCCGGCACCGGGCGTCACCGCCTTGGCGATCAGGCCGGCGACGAAGCCGATGAGGATCGTCCAGATCAGATGCATCATGGCCTGGTCTTTCCCTGCGAGTCGGACGGTGCAGCGTACAGGAGCCCCGAGACCGAGGCAAGGCTGCCCAGCTTGACGCGACGGCTGCCGTGAACCCGTTGCCTTAGCCGCACTCCGCACCTTCGCTCGAGATCACGCCACCCGCGCGCCGCGCAGCGCGGCCGGAGGGTCGCCGTTGTTCGTGCGCAATCTGCGGGGCACTCGCCGAGTTGAAGGGATCGCGCACCCTGGGGCGAGGCGCGAGCGGCTCCGCGATCAGCCCGCCGCGGCCGGCTGGCGGCAGCCGATCAGATTCATCGCGGTCATCGTCATGACGACCTCGCCGCGCTGGTTCAGCACCTCGATCGCCGAGCGCACGAGGCCGCGGTCGGGCTTGGACTTCGAACGCCGCGCCTCGATGATCGTCACCCGCATGCCCAGCACATCGCCCGGGCGCACCGGGGCGGGCCAGCGCAGTTCGTCGATGCCTGGCGAGGCCAGGCTCGCGTTGGCGCTGAGGTAGTGCTCGGTGTACATGCGCATCATCAGGCCGCAGGTCAGCCAGCCGCTGGCGATCAGCCCCCCGAAACGCGACGCCGCCGCCTTGGCCGTGTCGGTGTGCATGTCCTGCGGGTCGTAGCGGCGCGCGAACTCGACGATCTCGAGCTCCGTCACCGGCACCGCGCCGAACTCGTGCACGGCGCCCGGGACGTAGTCCTCGAACCAGCGGTCGTCGATGGGAGTCGCGAAGGCGGCGCGGGCGCGCGCGGCGGGCTGGTCGGTCATGGGCTTTGCGTGGGGGTGCCGATGCGGCGAGCGTAACGCCGCGGGCGCCGGGCCGCTGCATCGGTCAGCGGCTCGGGGCGGCACAAGCTCATCGGGCCCTGAGGCCGACCCCGGTTCGGAGGCACCGCCAGACGTCGAGTCGGTGTGAAGCACCTCGCTCCGGCTGAGCTCCTCCGGTTCAGGAGCTCGGCACGACATATCGGCCGATGGCTTTAGAGTCCGGTTTCGCCATGCCGACGACCGCCGCCGCCGACGAACCACGCTACGCCTGGGTGGTGGTGTGGGCCGCCTTCGCCAGCCTGGCGCTGATCTTCGGCGTCGCCTACTCGTTCGCGGCGTTCTTCGAGTCGTTCGCCGCCGAGTTCGCGGCGCGGCGCGCCGACGTGTCGATGGTGTTCGGCCTGTCCGGGCTCGTCTATTTCGTGCTGGGCGCCTTCGGCGGCATGCTGGCCGACCGCTACGGGCCGCGCGCGATCTGCACCGCCGGCGCACTGTGCATCGCCGGCGGGCTGCTGGCGACCAGCTTCGCGCACTCGATCCTCGCCGTCTACCTCGTCTGGGGCGCGGGCAT
>JBLMVT010000437.1:0-7541 GCA_050256835.1 Betaproteobacteria bacterium
AACTCGGCGTAGTCGCACCACGGCTCGGTGCCGTGCGCGATCGCCGGGCGCGCGCCGTCGCGCGCGGCGCTGCGCTGCAGCCAGAGGGCGAGGTTCATCGTGCGGGCTCCCGTCGTCGCATCGGGTGCCTATCATCGCCGGCATGGGCAGCAGCGTCGCCGCCGGGCCGTCGCGCCTGGCGCTCTACCTGGATCTGATCCGCTGGGACCGGCCGGCGGGCTGGCTGCTGCTGCTGTGGCCGACGCTCTCCGCGCTGTGGATCGCCGCCGGCGGCTTTCCCGGCTGGCACCTGCTGGCCGTGTTCGTGCTCGGTACGGTGCTGATGCGCAGCGCCGGCTGCTGCGTCAACGACGTCGCCGACCGCGAGTTCGACCGCCACGTCAAGCGCACGGCCCGGCGCCCGGTGACGAGCGGCGCGCTCGCGGTGCGCGAGGCGCTGACGCTCGGCGCCGTGCTCGCCCTGGTCGCCTTCGCGCTGGTGCTGACGACCAACGCGGCGGCCGTCGCCTGGTCGTTCGTCGCGCTCGCGGTGACTCTGGCCTATCCGTACAGCAAGCGCTTCGTCTCGATGCCGCAGGCGGTGCTCGGCATCGCGTTCAGCTTCGGCATCCCGATGGCGTTCGCCGCCGTGCGCGGCGAGGTGCCGGCGCTGGCGTGGGCGCTGCTCGCCGGCAACGCCTTCTGGGTGCTCGCCTACGACACCGAGTACGCGATGGTCGACCGCGACGACGACATGCGCATCGGCATCCGCACCTCGGCGCTGACGCTCGGCCGCTTCGACGTTGCCGCCGTGGCGGCGTTCTACGCGCTGCACCTCGCGAGCTGGGGCGCGATCGGCGCGTGGGTCGGGCTCGCCTGGCCGTACTACGCCGGCCTGGCGGCGGCGGCGGCGATCGCGGCCTGGCACCTCATGCTGATCCGCGACCGCTCGCGCCAAGGGTGCTTCAAGGCGTTTCGCCTCAACCACTGGCTCGGCTTCACGGTGTTCGCCGGCGTCGCGCTCGCGCTGTCGCCGCCGTTCGCCTGATCAGCGCCCGAACTCGTCGCCCAGTTCCTCGGCGCGGCGCCGCGCCGCCTCGATTGCGCGCACGAAGGTGGCCTTGACGCCGGCGGCCTCCAGCGCCGTCAGCGCCGCGTGCGTGGTGCCGCCCTTCGAGGTGACGCGCTCGCGCAGCGCGGCCAGCGGCTCGCTCGAGCGCTGCGCCAGCTCGGCCGCGCCGGCGATCGTGGCGAGCGCCAGCTCGCGTCCCTGCGCGGCCGACAGGCCCATCGCCTGCGCCGCCTCGACCATCGACTCCGCGAGGTAGAAGACGTAGGCCGGTCCCGAGCCGGACAGCGCGGTGACGGCATCGAGGTCGGCCTCGCGCTCGACCCACAGCGTGCGCCCGGTCGGTGCCAGCACCTCCTCGACCAGCGCGCGGTCGGCCGCGCTTGCCGCCGGTCGCGCGTACAACCCCGCGATGCCACGGCCGATCAGCGCCGGCGTGTTGGGCATCGCGCGCACGACCCGCTCGGTGCCGGCGGCGCGCGCGACCGCGTCGCTGCGGATGCCGGCCATCACGCTCAGCTGCAAGGCGGCGGCGACGTGCGGTGCGCAGGGTGCGGCCGCATCTCGGAAGGCCTGTGGCTTGACGGCCCAGACGACGAGCGCGGCGCCGGCCAGCGTGGCATCGGCCGTGGCGAGCGTGCGCACGCCGTGCTCGGCCGCCAGCTTCGCGCGCTGCTCCTCGAGCGGCTCCACGACGACGATCGAGCGCGGGTCGCGGCCGGCGGCGGCGAGGCCGCCGACGATGGCGCCGGCCATGTTGCCGCCACCGACGAACGCGAGCAGGGACATCATGCGATCCGGCCGTTGCAGGGACGCCCGATTGTGCCGCCTGACGGACGCCGAGCAGTATCGCGAGCGACGACCCGCGGCGGCCGTCGCCGCGCCCCGCGCGAGCTCGTCACTCCGCGGCCGTGAACAGCGCGACGTTGCCGCCTGCCGCGGCGGTGTTGATCGTCAGCGTCTGCTCGGCGCAGAAGCGCGGCAGGTAGTGCGGGCCGCCCGCCTTCGGGCCGGTGCCCGATAGCCCTTCGCCGCCGAACGGCTGCACGCCGACGACCGCGCCGATCATGTTGCGGTTGACGTAGACGTTGCCGATGCGCGCGCGCTCGGCCAGGCGCAGCGCGCGCGAGTCGATGCGCGTCTGCACGCCGAGCGTGAGGCCGTAGCCGAGCGCGTTGACCTGGTCGATCACCGCCGCCGCGTCGCCCGACCAGCGCACGACGTGCAGCACTGGGCCGAACACCTCCTGCGTCACGTCGGCGATGCGCGCGACTTCGAAGGCGATCGGGGCGATGAAGTGACCCCCTCCTCCGGGAAGCGAGGGAAGGGGGGACTCGCCGATCAGGGTCGCCTCGCGGCGCAGGCGTTCGATGTGCAAGCGCAGGCCGGCGTGCGCCTCGGCGTCGATCACCGGGCCGACGTCGGTCGCCAGCTCGGCCGCGTCGCCGACCACCAGCTCGCGCAGCGCGCCCCGGATCATCTCGATCACCGCATCGGCGATGCCCTCGTGCAGCGCCAGCACGCGCAGCGCCGAGCAGCGCTGACCGGCACTGCGGAAGGCGCTCTGCACGACCGCGTCGACCACCTGCTCGGGCAACGCGGTCGAGTCGACGATCATCGCGTTGATGCCGCCGGTCTCGGCGATCAGCGGCACGATCGGCCCGTCCCTGGCCGCCAGCGCGCGCTGGATCGCCTTGGCGACCGCGGTCGAACCGGTGAAGCACACGCCGGCGCAACGCGCATCGGCGACCAGCGCCGCGCCGACCGCCTCGCCCGGCCCGTGCAGCAGCGCCAGCGCATCGTGAGGGACGCCGGCCTCGTGCAGCAGCTCGACCAGCGCGGCCGCGGCCGCCGGCGTCTGCTCGGCCGGCTTGGCAGCAACCGCATTGCCGGCGACGAGCGCCGCCGCGACCTGCCCGCCGAAGATGGCCAGCGGGAAGTTCCACGGGCTGATGCAGACGAACACGCCACGGCCGTGCAGGCGCAGCTCGTTGCTCTCGCCGGTCGGGCCGGGCAGCGCCTGCGGCGCCAGCCGCGCCTCGGCCTCGGCCGCGTAGTAGCGCAGGAAATCGATCGCCTCGCGCACCTCGGCGACCGCGTCGGGCAGCGTCTTGTGCGCCTCGCGCACGAGCAGCGCGCAAAAGCGCGGCAGGCGCGACTGCAGCGCGTCGGCGGCGCGGCGCAGCACGGCGGCACGCGCCCCGACGCCGCGCGCGTTCCACGGCTCGAAGCCCTGCGCAAGGCGCGCCAGGGCGGCGTCGATCTCGGGCGCGATGGCCTCGCGCACCGCCGGCACCGCCACCTCGGCGAGCGCACGCTCGAGCCCTTGCCGCTGGTACGGCGAGGCGAGGTCGAGTCCCTGCGAATTGGCGCGCGCGGGCCCGTAGAGCGCCGCCGGCAGCGGCAGCGAGGGCGGCGGCAGTGGCGCACCCGGCGGGTAGGGCGGCGCGGCCAGCAGCGTGTCGACGTCGACCGAGGCGTCGGCGAGCTGATGGACGAACGACGAGTTGGCACCGTTCTCGAGCAGCCGGCGCACCAGGTAGGCGAGCAGGTCGCGGTGCTCGCCGACCGGGGCGTAGACGCGCAGCGCCAGCCCGGGCGCGAAGCGGCGCAGCACCTCGCGGTAGATGCCCTCGCCCATGCCATGCAGGCGCTGCAGCTCGAACGGCGCGCCGGCGGCGCGCGCCATCTGCACGATCGCGGCGATGGTGCCGGCGTTGTGCGTCGCGAACTGCGGGTAGATCGCGTCGGCGTGGCCGAGCAGCGCGCGCGCGCAGGCGAGGTAGGCGATGTCGGTGTGGCGCTTGTGCGTGAACACCGGGTAGCCGGCCAGCCCGAGCTCCTGCGCGCGCTTGATCTCGGCGTCCCAGTAGGCGCCCTTGACCAGCCGCACCATGAAGCGCAGGCCGTGCGTGCGCGCGATGCACGCGACCTCGTCGACCACCTCGGGTGCGCGCGTCTGGTAGGCCTGCACCGCCAGCCCGAAACCGCGCCAGCCCGGGTGCTCGCGGGCGATGCGCGCCGCGAGCTTCTCGAACACGTCGAGCGAGAGTTCGAGCCGGTCGCTTTCCTCGGCGTCGATGGTCAGGTTGAGGTCGGCGCGCGCGGCGCGTTCGACGAGCTGCCAAACGCGCGGCAGCAGCGCCTGGGCGACGCGCTCGCGCTGCACCTCCTCGTAGCGCGAGAACAGCGCCGACAGCTTGATCGAGATGCCGTCGGCCGCCTCGGGACCGCCGGCGGCGCGGTCGCGCGCCGCGGCCAGCGCGTCGACGGCGTCGCGATAGGCCACGAGGTAGCGCTCGGCGTCGGCCTCGGTGCGCGCGCCCTCGCCGAGCATGTCGTAGGAAAAGCGCAGCGCGGCGCCGTGCGGCGCGGCGCGGCGCTGCTCGGCGGCCTCGCGGCCCGCTTCCGTGATGTCGCGGCCGAGCACGAACTGGCGACCGAGCAGCTCGATCGCGCGCACGGTGGCCGCGACCACCGTCTGCGCGCCCAGACGCTTCCACAGGCCGCCCTCGCCGGCCGACTCGGGCAGCAACTTCTTGGACAGGGCAATGGCGCTCGCGGACAGGCTCGCCAGCAGGTGGTGCGGGCCGCCGTGCGGCGCGCCGGCATCGAAGTCGGCGCGCCCGAGCTGGTCGGCGGTCAGCGCGATCGCGGTCTCGGCGTCGGGCACGCGCAGCAGCGCCTCGGCCAGCCGCATCAGCGCCAGCCCCTCGGCGCTGGAGATCGGGTACTCGCGCAGCAGCGATTCGAGCGCCCAGAACGGCGCCGGCCTGTCGCGCACCGCCTGCACCCAGGGCCGCGCCAGCGCGGCGACCTCGCTCCAGCGCAGGCTGGCGCGCAGCGCGGCGTCGAGCGGGGCGAGCACCTCGCGCTCGTCGCGGTAGGGATCGGGCAGCCGGGCGCCGGGAGGGCGCGGCAGGGCGGGGTCGTTCATGATCGCGTTCACCCTCGTCTGGCTGACGATGCGTCTAGGCTACGCTTGGCCTGCTCGAATGAGTCACGGAGATTCGAGCGCCGAGCGGAACATTCGTCGCATGGCATCGAACGACCCGGCCGCCCGCGGCCTCGACAAGATCGACCTGCGGATCCTGCGCATCCTGCAGGCCGACGGCCGCATCTCGAACCTCAGGCTCGCCGAGTCGGTGCACCTGTCGCCGACCGCGGTGCTCGAGCGCGTCAAGCGCCTGACCCGCGAGGGCTACATCCTCGGCTACGCCGCGCGGCTGAACCCCGACAAGCTGGGCGCCGGCCTGCTGGTGTTCATCGAGGTCGTGCTCGACCGCACCACGCCCGACGTGATGAACGCCTTCGCCGCCGCGGTGCAGGTGCGACACGAGATCCTCGAATGCCACCTCGTCGCCGGCGGCTTCGACTACCTGATCAAGACGCGCGTGGCCGACATGAACGCCTACCGCGAGCTGATCGGCTCGGTCGTGTGGGGGCTGCCGGGCGTGCGCGAGACGCACACCTACGCGGTGATGGAGGAGGTGAAGAACTCGGCCGCGCTGCCGATCTGAGCGTCAGCGCGCGCCGAAGATCGCCGCGCCGACGCGGACGATCGTCGCACCCTCGGCGATGGCGGCCTCGAGGTCGGCGCTCATGCCCATCGACAGCGTGTCGAGCCCGGCCAGCCGCGGGTCGGCGCGGCGCAGCGACTCGAGCAGCTCGCGCAGCGCGCGGTGCGGCCGGCGCTGCGACTCGTAGTCGCCCGCCGGCTCGGGAATGGCCATCAGCCCGCGCAGGCGCAGGCCCGGGAGCGCGGCGACCGCGAGCGCGAGCGGCAGCACATCGGCGGGTGCCACGCCGCTCTTGCTCGCCTCACCGCTGACGTTGACCTGCAGGCAGAGCTCGAGCGGCGCCATGCCCGCGGGCCGCTGCGCCGCGAGCCGCTCGGCGACCTTCGGCCGGTCGATCGTGTGCACCCAGTCGAAGGCGGCGGCCACCTCGCGAGTCTTGTTGCTCTGCAGGGGCCCGATCAGGTGCCACTCGATGTGCGTTCGCAGGTCGGCGAGCGCGTCGATCTTGGCCAGCGCCTCCTGCACGTAGTTCTCGCCGAACGCGCGCTGTCCGGCGTCGAACGCCGCACGCAGCGCCGAGGCCGGAAATGTCTTGCCGACGGCAAGCAGCGTGACACTTTCCACGGGGCGCTTGACGGCAGCGCAGGCCCGTGCGATGCGTCCGCGCACTTCGCGCAACTGCGCGGCGATTCTCTCCATAATGCCCCGAGCTTACGCTGCGGCTCTCCATGGACATCACCCAACTGCTCGCGTTCTCGGTCAAGAACAAGGCCTCGGACCTGCACCTGTCCGCCGGGCTGCCGCCGATGATCCGCGTGCACGGCGACGTCCGCCGCATCAATGTCGACCCGCTCGAGCACAAGCAGGTGCACGACATGGTGTACGACATCATGAACGACGCCCAGCGCAAGGCCTACGAGGAAGTGCTGGAGTGCGACTTCTCGTTCGAGATCCAGGGCCTGGCGCGCTTTCGCGTCAATGCCTTCAACCAGAACCGCGGCGCCGGCGCGGTGTTCCGCACCATCCCGAGCAAGATCCTCACGCTCGAGCAGCTCGCCGCACCCAAGGTGTTCGCCGAGCTGTCGCTCAAGCCGCGCGGGCTGGTGCTCGTCACTGGCCCGACGGGCTCGGGCAAGTCGACCACGCTGGCGGCGATGGTCAACCACCTCAACGAGCACGAGTACGGCCACGTACTGACGGTCGAGGACCCGATCGAGTTCGTGCACGAGAGCAAGAAGTGCCTGATCAACCAGCGCGAGGTCGGCCCGCACACCTTGAGCTTCGCCAACGCGCTGCGCTCGGCGCTGCGCGAGGACCCGGACGCGATCCTGGTCGGCGAGATGCGCGACCTGGAGACGATCCGGCTGGCGCTGACCGCCGCCGAGACCGGCCACCTGGTGTTCGGCACGCTGCACACCAGCAGTGCGGCCAAGACGGTCGACCGCGTCGTCGACGTGTTCCCGGCGGCCGAGAAGGAGATGGTGCGCGCGATGCTGTCGGAGTCGCTGGTCGCGGTGATCTCGCAGACGCTGTGCAAGCTCAAGGACGGCTCGGGCCGCGTCGCGGCGCACGAGATCATGCTGGGCACGCCGGCCATCCGCAACCTGATCCGCGAGAACAAGGTGGCGCAGATGTACTCGTCGATCCAGACCGGCCAGAGCCTGGGCATGCAGACGCTCGACCAGAACCTCACCGAGCTGGTGCGGCGTAACGTCGTCTCGCCGATGGAAGCGCGCAGCAAGGCGAAGATCCCCGAAAACTTCCCAGGGTGAGAAAGCTCCTCCAGCGCCTCAGCGGCTTCTACCTCACCGAGGAGAAGGAAGCCCCGGCGGAGAACTCGGCGTTCTTCTCGACGCTGTTCCAGGAGCGCAACGAGGACGGGGTCGTGCTCTCGACGTGGGAGACGCGCGCGACCCAGGTCCACGCCGAACCTTGCGACCCGGCGCGCGGCGCCGAGCTGCTCAAGCGCCTGC
>JBLMVT010000438.1:0-7788 GCA_050256835.1 Betaproteobacteria bacterium
ACCTCGGTCTTGCCGACGCCGGCGTCGCCCTCGAGCAGCAGCGGCCGGCCGAGGTCCTGCATCAGCAGCAGCGCGGCCGCCAGCGGCGCCTCGGCGATGTAGCCGGCGCGCGCCAGCTCGACCTGCAGGGCAGCGAGTTCGGCCGCGCGCGTGACGGTCATCGGCGGTCGATGCCCAGCGCGTGGCACTGCTGCCAGACGCGGTACGCGCTGTGCGGCATGTCCATGTGGGTGACGCCGAGGTGGGCGAAGGCGTCGATCACCGCATTGCTGAAGCACGGGATGCCGCCGACGTGCGGCGACTCGGCGACACCCTTGGCGCCCAGCGGGTGGTGCGGGCAGGGCGTGACGGTGTGGTCGGTCTCCCAGTGCGGCGTCTCCACGGTGGTCGGCAGGAAGTAGTCCATCAGGCTGTTGCCGAGGTGGTTGCCGTTCTCGTCGAACGGGATCTGCTGGCCCATCGCGACCGCGAACGCCTCGGTCAGCCCGCCGTGGATCTGGCCCTCGATCACCATCGGGTTGATGCGCGTGCCGCAGTCGTCGAGCGCGTAGAAGCGGCGCACCTTGACCTCGCCGGTGAAGCGGTCGACGTCGACCACGCACAGATAGGCGCCGAACGGGAAGGTCATGTTCGGCGGGTCGTAGTAGGACACGGCGTTCAGGCCCTGCTCCATGCCCTCGGGCAGGTTGCCCGTGTGGGCGGCCATGCAGATCTCCTTCATCGTCTTGGCCTGGCCCGGGTTGCCCTTGACGTTGAAGCGGTCGATCTCCCATTCGAGGTCGCCCTCGGCGACCTCGAGCAGGTGCGCCGCGATTTTCTTCGCCTTGTCGCGGATCTTGCGCGCCGCCTGCGCGGTAGCGGCACCCGACACCGGCGTCGAGCGCGAGCCCCAGGTGCCGGCGCCGTACGGCGCCTTGTCGGTGTCGCCTTCCTCGACCACGATGTCGCTCGCCGGCAGGCCCAGCTCGGTGGCGATGATCTGCGCGTAGGTCGTCGCGTGGCCCTGGCCTTGCGTCATCGTGCCTAGCCGCGCGATCACCGCCCCGGTCGGGTGCACGCGGATCTCGCAGCTGTCGAACAGGCCGATGCCCAGGATGTCGCAGACCTTGGTCGGCCCGGCGCCGACGATCTCGGTGAACGTCGCCAGCCCGATGCCCATCAGCTCGGTGGCGTTCGGGTCGGCGCGCCGCGCCGCCTGCTCGCGGCGCAGGCCGTCGTAGTCGACCGCCTCGAGCACCTTGGCCAGCGCCGGGTGGTAGGCGCCGCTGTCGAGCGTCCAGCCGAACGGCGTCGTGTACGGGAACTGCTCGGCCGCGACGAAGTTGCGCCGGCGGATCTCGGCCTTGTCGATGCCTAGCTTGAGCGCCAGCACGTCGACCATGCGCTCGATCAGGTAGATCGCCTCGGTGACGCGCAGCGAGCAGCGGTAGGCGACGCCGCCCGGCGCCTTGTTGGTGTAGACGGCGTCGACGCGCGCATAGGCGGTCGGAATGGCGTACGAGCCGGTGCAGATCGAGAACAGCCCGGCCGGGAACTTGGTCGCCGAGACGTGCGAGTTGAACGCGCCGTGGTCGGCCAGCGCGGTGAAGCGCAGCGCCTTGATGCGCCCGTCGGGGTCGGCGGCCAGCTCGCCGACGCAGTGGTAGTCGCGCGCGAAGCCGGTGGTCGCGATGTTCTCCATGCGCGACTCGATCCACTTGACTGGCACGCCGGTGACGATCGACGCGACGATGGCGACGACGTAGCCCGGGTACACCGGCACCTTGTTGCCGAAGCCGCCGCCGATGTCGCCGCCGACCACGCGGATCTTGCTTTCCGCGATGCCAGAGAGCATCGCCAGCACGGTGCGCACCAGGTGCGGCGCCTGCGACGTCATCCAGACGGTGAGGTGGCCGGTCGGCTTGTCGAACGAGGCGACGCAGCCGCAGGTCTCGAGCGGGCAGGGGTGCACGCGCGGATTGAGGATCTCCTCGCGCACCGTCACCGCGGCGCCCGCGAAGGCGGCGTCGGCAGCCGCCTTGTCGCCGGCCTCCCAGGTGAAGATGTGGTTGGGGTGCAGGCGCGGGCCGTGGCCCACCTCCTGCTTGTCGGCGATGTCCTCGCGGATGATCGGCGCGCCGGGGGCCATCGCCTGCTTCGGGTCGACGATGACCGGCAGTTCCTCGTAGTCGACCTCGACCAGCGCGGCGCCGTCGGCGGCGGCGTAGCGGTCGCTGGCCAGCACCATTGCCACTTCCTGCATCTGGAAGCAGACCTTCTTGTCAGCCAGCACCGCCTGCACGTCGCCGCCCAGCGTCGGCATCCAGTGCAGGTTGACCGGCTTGAGGTCGTCGGCCGTCAGCACCGCGACCACGCCGGGCACGGCCAGCGCCTTGCTCTTGTCGATCGAGCGGATGCGCGCGTGCGCGTAGGGGCTGCGCACCAGGCTGCCGAACAGCATGCCCGGCAGCTTGATGTCGTCGACATAGCTGCCCTGGCCGCGGATGAAGCGCGCGTCCTCCTTGCGCAGCAGCGAGGTGCCCAGGCCCTGCAGCTTGCGTTCGCGTTCCTGGAGTTCGGACAGGTCGCCCATGGCGGTCTCCGGTGGGTGAAGGGTGTCAGGCCGCCGGCGCGGCGGCGAGCTTGCGGGCGGCCGACTGCACCGCCTTGACGATGTTCTGGTAGCCGGTGCAGCGGCACAGGTTGCCGGCGAGCCCGAAACGGATGTCCTGCTCGCTCGGGTTCGGGTTCTCCTGCAGCAGGCGGTACGCGCGCGTCAGCATGCCCGGCGTGCAATAGCCGCATTGCAGGCCGTGCTCCTCGTGGAAGGCCTGCTGCAGCGCGTGCAGCACGCCGCCGTGCTCGAGGCCCTCGACCGTGACCATCTCGGCGCCCTCGCACTGCACCGTCAGCACCGTGCACGACTTGACCGACATGCCGTCGAGGTCGACGGTGCAGGCCCCGCAATGCGACGTCTCGCAGCCGATGTGCGGGCCGGTGTGTGCCAGCCGCTCGCGCAGCGTGTGGATCAGCAGCTCGCGCGCCTCGACCGCCACCTCGACGCGCTTGCCGTTGAGGGTGAACGAGACCGGGTGGGTGTTCGCCATGGTTGTCTCCTCGGGGTCGCCGCCGCTCAGGCGGCGCGCGCGTGCGCCGCCTGCAGCGCGCGGCGCGTCATCTCGCCGCACATCGCCTTCTTGTACGCCGTGTCGCCGCGCTGGTCGGCGGCGGGCTCGCAGATGTCCATCGCCAGCCGCGCGGCCTCTTCGAGGCTGGCGTCGTCGATCGGCCTGCCGACCAGCGCGGCCTCGGCGGCGCGTGCCTTCAGCGGCGTCGGCCCGGCATTGGTGAGCGCGATCGCGACCCGCTCGACGCGGCCGCCCTTCATGCGCAGCAGCACGGCGCTGGCGGCGGTGGCGAAGTCGCCGGTCTTGCGCTTGAGCTTGCAGTACGACCACCCGCTGCCGGCCGCCGGGATCGGGATGCGGATCTGCGTCAGGATCTCGCCGGGCTCGAGCGCCGTCGTGAACAGGTCGACGAAGTAGCCGTCGGCCTTGACGACACGCTCGCCGCGCGGCCCCGCGAGCACGAACGAGGCGTCGAGCGCGAGCATCAGCGCCGGGTGGTCGTTGCCCGGGTCGCCGTGCGAGATGTCGCCGCCGATCGTGCCCTTGTAGCGCACCTGCGGGTCGGCGATCGAGCGCGCGCCCTCGACCAGCAGCGGCAGCTTGTCGGCCAGCAGCGGCGAGTTCAGCAGCTCGTGCTCGGTCGTCATCGCGCCGATGCGGATCTCGTCGCCGGACTGCTCGATGCCGCGCAGCGCCTCGATGCGGCCGAGGTCGACCAGGTGCGCAGGCTCGGCGAAGCGCAGCTTCATCATCGGCAGCAGGCTGTGGCCGCCGGCCAGCAGCCGGGCGTCGGGACCGAGGTCGCCGAGCAGCCGGACGGCGTCGGCGACCGAGCGCGGGGCGTGATAGTCGAATCCGGCTGGAATCATTGCGGCGTCTCCTCGTGGATTCCGGGCAGCGTGCCCCGTGCGGTTCGAAGGGGCCCATTGGAGCACCGGCGCTGCGCCGGCGCATCGGGCAAACCCTCTGGCCGACGCGGCGCCCGGGCGAGGTTGCCGACGGGCACGGCCCGTCAATGGTTATCGCGCGGCACGAACGCGCCGCGCTTGCCGACCAGGAAGTCGAGGTCGGCGCCCTGGTCGGCCTGCAGCACGTGGTCGGTGTAGAGCTTCCAGTAGCCGCTGGCCAGCGGCGGTGCGGGCGCACGCCAGCCGGCCAGCCGCCGCGCGAGTTCGTCGTCCGGAACGTCGAGGTGGATGCGCCGGCGCGCGACGTCCAGCTCGATGAAGTCGCCGTCGCGCACCACCGCCAGCGGGCCGCCGGCCGCGGCTTCGGGGGCGGTGTGCAGCACCACCGTGCCGTAGGCGGTGCCGCTCATGCGCGCGTCGCTGATGCGGACCATGTCGGTGATGCCCTTCCTGAGCACCTTGGGCGGCAGCGGCATGTTGCCGACCTCGGCCATGCCGGGGTAGCCCTTCGGCCCGCAGTTGCGCAGCACCATCACGCAGGTCTCGTCGATGTCGAGCGCCTCGTCGTCGATGCGCGCGTGGAAGTCCTCGATCGTGTCGAACACGACCGCACGGCCGCGGTGCTGCATCAGCGCCGGCGTCGCCGCGCTCGGCTTGATGACGGCGCCGCGCGGCGCCAGGTTGCCGCGCAGCACGGCGATGCCGGCGTTGGCCTTGAACGGCGCGGCCAGCGGCTTGATGACCTCGGCGTTCCAGTTCTGCGCGTCGGCGATGTTCTCGCCGATCGTCCGCCCGTTGGCGGTGACGGCGCCCAGGTGCAGGTGCGGCGCGATCTCCTTCAGCACCACCGGCAGGCCGCCGGCGTAGCAGAAGTCCTCCATCAGGTGCGTGCCCGAGGGTTGCAGGTTGACCAGGCAGGGAAGTTCGCTGGCGAGCCGCTCGAAATCGTCGATCGAAAGCGGCACGCCGAGTCGCCCGGCGATCGCGATCAGGTGGATCACCGCGTTGGTCGAGCCGCCGATCGCCGCCAGCGTGCGGATCGCGTTCTCGAACGCCTCGCGCGTGAGCACCTGCGAGAGCTTCTGGTCCTCGTGCACCATCTCGACGATGCGCCGGCCGGCCATGCGGGCGATCACGTTGCGCCGGCCGTCGACCGCCGGATAGGCGGCGTTGCCCGGCAGGCCGAGGCCCAGAGCTTCCACCATGCAGGCCATCGTCGAGGCGGTGCCCATCGTCATGCAGTGGCCGTGGCTGCGGTGCATGCAGCTCTCGGCGTCGAAGAAGTCGGCCAGCCTCAGCGTGCCGGCGCGCACCTGCTCGCTCATGCTCCACACGCCGGTGCCCGAGCCGAGCTCCTGGCCGCGCCACTTGCCGTTGAGCATCGGCCCGCCCGAGACGCCGATCGTCGGCAGGTCGCAGCTCGCCGCACCCATCACCAGCGAGGGCGTGGTCTTGTCGCAGCCCATCAGCAGCACCACGCCGTCGACCGGGTTGCCGCGGATCGACTCCTCGACGTCCATGCTGGCGAGGTTGCGGTAGAGCATCGCGGTCGGCCGCAGCAAGGTCTCGCCGAGCGACATGACCGGGAACTCGAGCGGGAAGCCGCCCGCCTCGTGCACGCCGATCTTGACCTGCTCGGCCAGCGTGCGGAAGTGCGAGTTGCAGGGCGTGAGCTCCGAGAACGTGTTGCAGATGCCGATCACCGGCCGGCCGTCGAACTGGTCGTGCGGCACGCCCTTGCCCTTGACCCAGCTGCGGTAGTTGAAGCCGTCCCGGTCCTGGCGCCCGAACCACTGCTGGCTGCGCAGTTCCTCGGGCTTCTTCCTCTTGGCGCTGCTCACGCGTTCACTCCTTGATCGAGCCCGTCATGCCCGCCACGTAGTACTCGACGAAGAACGAGTAGATGAAGGCCACCGGCAGCGAGCCGAACAGCGCGCCGGCCATCAGCGGACCCCAGTGGTAGACGTCGCCCTCGACCAGCTCGGTGACGATGCCGACCGACAGCGTCTTCACCTCCGACGACGAGACGAAGGTGAGCGCATAGATGAACTCGTTCCACGACAGCGTGAAGGCGAAGATGCCTGCCGAGATCAGCCCCGGCACGGCCAGCGGCAGGATGATCTTGGTCAGGATCTGCCAGCGCGTCGCGCCGTCGATCAGCGCGCATTCCTCCAGCTCGAACGGGATCGAGCGGAAGTAGCCCATCAGCAGCCAGGTGCAGAACGGGATCAGGAAGGTCGGGTAGGTGAGGATCAGCGCCAGCCGCGTGTCGAACAGGCCGAGCTGGTAGACGATCGCCGCCAGCGGGATGAACAGGATCGACGGCGGCACCAGGTAGGCGAGGAAGATCGCCAGCCCCACGTGACGCGCACCCTGGAAGCGCAGCCGCTCGATCGCGTAGGCGGCGAACACCGAGGCGGCCAGCGAGAAGAAGGTCGAGACGACCGACACCAGCAGCGTGTTCCACAGCCAGGCCGGGTACGAGGTCTCGAACAGCAGGTGGTGGAAATGGTCGAGCGTCGGCGCGTGGACCCAGAACGGATTGCCCTCGCGCGACAGCAGCTCGGCGTTCGGCTTCAGCGCCGTCATCGCCATCCAGTAGAAGGGGAACAGCAGCACGATCAGGAACACGACGAGCGGCAGGTAGACCGTGACGAGCCGGCGCGGCACCGACTCGAGGTAGCCCATGCCGCCGCCGTCGGCGTGGCCGGCCGGCGTGGCGTCGCGCTCGAGCGCGGCGCTCATTGGAGCCCCCACGCTCGGCCGCCGAGCGGCCTCGCTGCCCCCCGAGGGGGCGTTCGCAGGCTCGGGGCGGCCCTGCGCTTGCTCATCTGTCGGTCCCCCCCTGCTGCCAGGCGCGCCGCTGCAGCCCGAAGTAGCTGAACAGGATCGCCGCCAGCAGGAACGGCACCATCGCGATCGCGATCGCCGCGCCCTCGCCGAGCGCGCCGCCCGAGATCGCGCGCTGGAACGACAGCGTGGCCATCAGGTGCGTGGCGTTCAGCGGCCCGCCGCGCGTCAGCACGTAGATGAGCTGGAAGTCGGTGAAGGTGAACAGCACCGAGAACGTCATCACCACCGCGATGATCGGCGTGAGCAGCGGCAGCGTGACGTGGCGGAACTGCTGCCACGGCGTCGCGCCGTCGATCGCCGAGGCCTCGTAGTACGACGGCGAGATCGTCTGCAGGCCGGCCAGCAGCGTGATCGCGACGAACGGCACGCCGCGCCAGATGTTGGCCGCGATGACCGAGAAGCGCGCGTTCCACGGGTCGCCGAGGAAGTCGATGTAGCGGTCGATCAGCCCGAGCTTCATCAGCCCCCAGCTGACGATCGAGAACTGCGCGTCGTAGATCCACCAGAAGGCGATCGCCGACAGCGCGGTCGGCACGATGTAGGGCAGCAGGACGGCGGCGCGGAAGAAGGTCTTGAAGCGGATGTTGCGGTTGAGCAGCAGCGCCAGCCAGAGCCCGAGCGCGAACTTGATGACGCTCGCCACCGCCGTGTAGAAGAGGGTGTTGAACAGCGCCAGCCGCGTGACCGAGTCGCCCCACAGGAACTCGTAGTTCTCCAGCCCGACCCAGTGCCCGCTGCGGCCGATCTTGGCATCGGTGAAGCCCAGCCAGGTGCCCAGCCCGAGCGGGTAGGTGAGGAACACCAGCAGCAGCGCGCCGGCCGGCAGCATGAACAGCAGGCCGAGCGCATTGCGGTTGTTCTGGAGGCGGGCGAGCATGGTCTTTGTCATGCCGGCGAAGGCCCACATCGAGCGTCGTTAT
>JBLMVT010000439.1:0-2539 GCA_050256835.1 Betaproteobacteria bacterium
TCGCGACCTCTTCCTTCGTCAGCGCGTCGAGGTTCACGCGCTTGCTCTTCTTCGCATCGGGCGCCCAGTGCACGTCGGGCCACAGGTCGAGCGACGGCGGGTCGAGGTAGGCCGGGCCCGAACCGTCGAGGACGAAGTGGGCGTGGCGCGTGGCCGCGCAGTTCGGGATCATCGCCACGGGCTTGCTCGCGGCATGCGTCGGGTAGGTCATGATCTTCACGTCGAGCACGGTGGTCAGGCCGCCCAGCCCCTGCGCGCCGATGCCCAGCGCGTTGACCTTGTCGCACAGCTCGATGCGCAGCTCCTCGACCTTGTCGCGCGGCCCGCGCGCCTTGAGTTCGCTCATGTCGATCGGCTCCATGAGCGACTCCTTGGCCATCAGCATCGCCTTCTCGGCAGTGCCGCCGATGCCGATGCCCAGCATGCCCGGCGGGCACCAGCCGGCGCCCATCGTCGGCACCGTCTTGAGCACCCAGTCGACCAGCGAGTCGCTCGGGTTGAGCATGACGAACTTGCTCTTGTTCTCGCTGCCGCCGCCCTTCGCCGCGACCTGCACGTCGACCGTGCTGCCCGGCACGACCTCCATGTGCACGACCGCGGGCGTGTTGTCCTTGGTGTTCCTGCGGTCGAACTGCGGGTCGGCGACGATCGACGCGCGCAGCGTGTTGTCGGGGTGCAGGTAGCCGAGGTGCACGCCCTCGTTCACGGCGTCGGCGATCGAGCCGGGGAAGCCCTCGAAGCGCACGTCCATGCCGATCTTCAGGAACACGTTGACGATGCCCGTGTCCTGGCAGATCGGCCGGTGGCCCTCGGCGCACAGCCGCGAGTTGGTGAGGATCTGCGCGATCGCGTCCTTCGCGGCCGCGCTCTCCTCGCGCTCGTAGGCACTCGCCAGGTGCGTGATGTAGTCGGCCGGGTGGTAGTAGCTGATGTACTGCAGCGCCGCGGCGATCGACTCGACGAGGTCGGCGTGGCGGATGACGGTGGGCATGGTCGCTCGCGCCCATGAGGCGCTGATAGATTCGGGCAGACCCGAAGTTTACGTTTCGAGGAAGACCCGCCGATGACCGTCGCGCGCCCCGCGGGCGCGTTCGCCCGCTTCTTCGCCCACGAGTCGGCCGGCGGCGTCGTGCTCGCCGGCGCGGCGCTGGCCGCGCTCGTCTTCAGCAACTCGCCGTGGGGCGACGCCTACCGCGCGCTGCTCGCGCTGCCCGGCGAGGTGCGCATCGGCGGCGACGCGCTGGTGCTCGCCAAGCCGCTGCTGGTGTGGGTCAACGACCTGTGGATGGCGCTCTTCTTCTTCCTCGTCGGGCTCGAGATCAAGCGCGAGTTCGCCGAGGGCGAGCTGGCCACGCGCGCTCAGGCGCTGCTGCCGGCGGCCGCCGCACTCGGCGGCATGGCGGTGCCGGCGGCGATCTACGCGGCCGTCAACCATGCCGATCCGGCGGCGCTGCGCGGCTGGGCGATCCCCTCGGCGACCGACATCGCCTTCACGGTCGGCATCCTGATGCTGCTCGGCACGCGCGTGCCGGCCTCGCTCAAGGTGTTCGTCACCGCGGTGGCGATCATCGACGACCTCGGCGCGATCGTCGTCATCGCGATCTTCTACACCGAGCGGCTGTCGGCGCCGGCGCTCGTCGCCGCGGGGCTCGGCGCGATGGCGCTGCTCGCGCTCAACCGCGCGCGCGTGACGCGCGTCGAGGCCTACGCGCTGGTCGGCCTGCTGGTCTGGCTGGCGGTGCTGAAGTCGGGCGTGCACGCGACGCTGGCCGGCGTCGTCACGGCGCTGGCGGTGCCGGTGCGCGACGGCGCCGGCGGCTCGCCGCTCGAGCGCGTCGAGCACGGGCTGCACCCCTGGGTCGCGTTCGGCGTGCTGCCGGTGTTCGCGTTCTGCAATGCCGGCGTGTCGCTGGCGGGCGCGTCGTGGGCGACGCTCGCGCAGCCGGTTCCGCTGGGCATCGCGCTCGGGCTGGTCGTCGGCAAGACGGTCGGCGTGTTCGGCGCCGCGTGGCTGCTGGTGCGCGGCGGCGTCGCCGAGCGGCCGAAGGAGGCGAGCTGGACGCAGGTCGCGGGCGTCGCCGTGCTGTGCGGCATCGGCTTCACGATGAGCCTGTTCATCGGCTCGCTCGCCTTCGAGGGCCAGGGGCCAGACTTCGAACTGCAGCTCAAGCTCGGCGTGCTCGGCGGCTCGCTCGTCGCCGCGCTGGCGGGCAGCGCGATCCTGTGGAGGGCCGCACGATGACCGACGACACCCTGCGCGACCTGTGGCGCGACGCCGGCGGCGAGGCCGCGGCGCTCGACGCCGTCACGCTCGCCGGCGGCGAGACGGCGCTGCCGTCGTCGTTCGCCGTCGGCACGGCCGCACGCTCGAGCATCGCCGCGGTGGCGCTGGCCGCACGCGAGATCGGCCGCGAGCGCGGCGGGCCGGCGCAGGCGGTGACGGTGGACATGCGCCATGCTGCGATCGAATGCCGCAGCGAACGCTACCTGCGCGTCGCCGGTCGCCCCGCGCCAGATCCGTGGGACCGCATCGCCGGCC
>JBLMVT010000440.1:0-4524 GCA_050256835.1 Betaproteobacteria bacterium
GCCGGAGCGCGCGCTCCGGCCGGGCACTACATCACCACCACGTCGCGCAGCGAGTGCCCGGCGGCGAGCCGGTCGAACGCGGCGTTCAGGTCCTCCAGCGCGAGGTGCCGGCCCATCAGCCGGTCCACCGGCAATCGGCCGCGGCGGTACAGCTCGATGTAGCGCGGGATGTCGCGCGTGGGCACGGCCGAGCCGATGTAGCTGCCGCGCAGCGTGCGCTCCTCGGCGACCATCTGCACCGGCGGCAGCGCGAAGCGCTTGTCCGGGTGCGGCAGGCCGGCGGTAACGGTGCTGCCGCCGCGGCGCGTGACGCGCCAGGCCAGCTCGAGCGCGGGGACCGCGCCGGCCATCTCGAAGGCGATGTCGACGCCCCCGTGCGTCGCCGCGCGCACCTGCTCCGCGGCGTCGGGCGCGGACGCGTTGAAGGTGTCGGTGGCGCCCAGCTCGCGCGCCAGCGCGAGCTTGTCGTCGTTGAGGTCGAGCGCGACGATGCGGCGCGCGCCGGCCGCCACCGCCGCCAGCAGCGACGAGAAGCCGACCCCGCCGAGCCCGAGCACCGCCGCGCTCTGCCCGGCCTGCAGCCGCGCCGTGTTGAACACCGCGCCGACGCCGGTCAGCACCGCGCAGCCGAACAGCGCCGCCTCGGTGAAGTCGAGCTCGCGGTCCACCTTGACGCAAGAGCGCCGTGACACCACGGCGTGCTCGGCGAAGCACGACACGCCGATGTGGTGGTTGAACGCGCGCCCGGCCGCGTCGTGCAGCCGGCGCGCGCCGCCGAGCAACGTGCCCGCGGTGTTGGCTGCGGCGCCCGGTTCGCACAGCGCGGGGCGACCTTCGGCGCACGGCAGGCAGTGGCCGCAGCTCGGCACGAACACCAGCACCACGCGATCGCCCGGCACGAGGTCGGTGACGCCCGGCCCGCATTCGACCACCTCGCCGGCCGACTCGTGGCCGAGCACCATCGGCATCGGCCGCGGCCGGTCGCCCGAGATCACCGACAGGTCGGAGTGGCACAGCCCCGCCGCGCGCACGCGGATCAGCACCTCGCCGGCGCCCGGCGGATCCAGCTCGACCTCGCGGATCGCGAGCGGCTTGCTCTGCGCGTACGGGGCCGAGGCCCCCATGGTTTCGAGGACGGCGGCGCGAATCTTCATGGCGGCGGGCTCCGGAAGCGGCGGCCCGTAGTCTAGGCGCCGCCGCCACGCTTCGTGCGACGCTCGCCGTTCAATCCGCGCTGATCGTCGTCACCGGAAGCATCATCACGTCCGCCACGATGTAGCCATTCGACGGGGCGCTGCTCGTGCAGATGAAGTAGAGCTGGTTGACGCGTCCTCCCGCCTCGGCGACAGCGACGAACGGCACCGTCGCCGAAGCGGCGAAGGCGGAGACCGCGCCCAGCGCGACCGTGCTGCCGTCGTCGACATTCGTCAGGTAGCCGGTGCAATCCATGTTCGGGCTCATGTACACCGAGCCGCTCACCGCATACCGGCCCGTATCCACGCTGACCACCCTGGAGGTCGTCTGCACGTATTGCGGGATCGGGTTGACGAGGAACCGGTGGGTGCTCGCGTTCACGGTATAGGTGGGACCGGCAGGGCCTTGCGGCCCCTGCGGGCCGGCGGGGCCTTGCGGGCCGGTGGGACCCGGCGCTCCCGTCGCACCGGTGGCTCCCGTGGGGCCGGTCGGCCCTGTGGCCCCGGTCAGGCCAATTGGTCCTTGCGGCCCGACGGCGCCCTGCGGACCTTGCAACCCCTGCGGACCTTGCACGCCTTGCGGACCTTGTGGCCCGGTCTGGTTCCAGGTGATGACGGTGGCGCCGTTGGGGCACGACGCGCTCGGCGCCGTGCCGACCGCCACGTTCGACAACGTGCCGTTCTTCAGGCAGCCGGTGTACTGCGGATTGGTCGTGGTGGCCGCGCTGACGACGATGGTGCCGACGAGCGCCGCGCCGATGAGCAGCGGCGCCGGCGACAGGCGCCGGCGCAGTCCGGCCGCGGCGAGAAGTGGGTTCGGGTCCATGGTTTCCTCCATCGAAGCGGGCCGATTCGCGCGGCCTGGATTGCCCGGCGCCCTCAGGGCACCAACGTCAGCCGGTTCGTCCCCGTCGAACCGACGGCGAACGGCGAGCCCGCGAGCGGCGTGAGCGAGCCGTCGCCGGGGCCGACGGCGTACGCCGAGACCGAGCCGTCGAAGTTGGTCACGTACACGTAGCGGCCGGAGCGGTCGGCACGCACGCGCGCCGGGTTCGGGCCGGTGGTGAACGGCGAGCCGGCCACCTCCGCGAGCGCGCCGCTCGCCACGTCGACGTGGTAGACCGAGAGCGTGCTGGCGTTGCTGTTGACCGCGTACAGGTACTGCCCCGAGGGATGGATCGCGAGGTCGTTGAGTTGCGTCACGCCGAGGCTCGCCACCTGCGCCTTCATCACCCCCGTGCCCGCGTCGCGGCTGAAGGTGAGGATCTGCGTGCCGGCGCCGACGTAGACGAAGCGGCCCGCCGGGTCCATCGCCCCGAACGAGCCGCCGGTGACTCGCACCAGGTCCTCCGGTCCGCCGGGAGCGGCGAACGCACCGGACGCCGGATCGACCGTGAACTTCAGGATGTCGCAGGTGACGCCGCACTGGTCGAGCGAGTAGGCATAGGTGCCCGACGGATCGAACAGCAGCGTCATCGTCGGCGCCCCGAACGGCGAGCCCGCGACGAGGCTCGGCACGCCCGTGGCGGGATCGATCGCGAAGCCGAAGATCGTCGCCGCGGTGAAGCTGTTGACGTAGAGGAAGTCCGCCGCCGGGTCGACCGCGAGCGAGGTCGGCTCTTGCAGGCCGGTGGTCGTGAAGGGCGAGCCGGCGACCGCGGAGAGCCCGCCGTCGGCGCCGATGGCGAACACCGACACGGACTTCCCCTGATAGTTGGCCGTGTAGAGGAAGCGGCCGTTGCGGCTCGCCGCTACGTCGAACGGCGCCGCGCCCGCCACCACGGCCGGCGTGCCGGCCAGTGCGCCGGTGAGCGCGCCGCTCGCCGCGTCGATCGCCTGCCCGTAGACGGCGTTGGTCGACCACTCCACGGCGTAGAGGAAGCGGTCGGGCGCGGGCGCTGCCGCGCAGGTCACGCTCACCGAGGTCACCGCGGTCGACGCGCTGCCGCTGCCGCCGCTCACCGTGCAGGTCTGCACCGGCACCGCCGGCTGCGCCTTCACCGTGACCGCGAAGGTCGCGCCGCCGGCGATCGCGGTGGGGAAGGTGAAGCTGCCGTTGGCGGCCACGGCGAGGTCGTCGCCGCCGTTGTTCTGCAGCACGAGCTTGCCGCCGGCCAGCCCGCTCGCCGTGCCGCCGATGGTGACGTTGCCGCTCGGCGGGGGCGGGGGCGGGGGCGGCGGCGAGTTCGACGAGGACGACGGTGCGGGCGTGTCGCTGCCGCCGCCCCAGCAGCCGGCGAGGGCGGCGAGGGCGGCGCAGGCGAACAGGCCTTCCAGCCGGGCGAGGGTCGAGGTCGTGGCGTTCATGGCTTCCCCATCGAGTTGGCCGGCGAAATCAGGGCGCGATGCTTCCGATCTGCATCAGCATCAACTGAGCGTCGCCCAGGCTCAAGCTGTCGAACTCCGAGCGGCACCACAACCCGATCGAGTTGGTGGAGCCCGGCGGCACGGCCATCCCGCCGATGACGCCGATGTCGCTGAAGTTCTTGACGTACTGTGATTGCGAGCCGAACGCGACATTGCCGCCCAGCACATAGCCGCTGTTGTCGCGCAACTGGCAGGCGGCCGCGACGGAATGCAGGTTGCTGCCGTCGAAGTACACGCTGCCTCCACCGACGGAGCCGGCCGTGGCGACGGCAATCCACCAACCCGGGCCAACGGCCTTGTCGACCACCTTGACCCACGTGGCTTGAGGGCCGCCAGCACTGTCCACGCGGGCGAAGGTCGCCACCACCGACGGGCCCGCAGGACCCTGCGGTCCAGGGGGCCCGGCAACGCCCTGCGGGCCCGCGGGGCCCGACGGCCCCATTGGCCCGGCCGGACCCGTCGGACCCGCAGGTCCGGCCGGCCCTGTCGGCCCCATCGGGCCGGCCGGACCTTGCAGGCCGGCGATGTCCCCGACGGACACCTGCTTGAAGCCCGGAACGCAGGCCGGCATGGCGAACAACACGCCGCCGGTACCGACGCACAGCGTCAGGGCCTGGGCCGAGCCGGCGCTCATCGAACCGCAAGCCAGCGCCAGCGCGCTCGAGGCGGTCCGCAGCCGGGTGCGGCGCGAAGAAGGGGCTGACGGACGGTTTTCCATGACGGTCTCCTTGTCGTGGTGGTGAGTCACTCCCGATGCCCGGGCTTCGGGGGCTCGAAGGGAACCGGCGCCGGCGGCGGCGCGCTCAGCAGCGCCTGCAGCAGCTGCTCGCGCCCGCTGAAGGCCGAGCGCCGGCCGCTGCCGACGTGCTCGACGGTGCCGACCGGCTCGAGCGACGGGCTGCGCAGCCGGCGGTAGATGTGCACGACGAACGACTCCACGCCGGCCAGCGTGCCCCGGCGCATC
>JBLMVT010000441.1:0-5442 GCA_050256835.1 Betaproteobacteria bacterium
CGGCTCGGCCCGGGCTTCGACACGGCGCTGCGCACTGGCGACTGGGCCGCGCTCGACTGGTGGCTGGCGCGCGTGCCCGAGCTCGCCGACCGCGTGCCGCCGACGCGCCCCAACCAGCTGCCCTGGCTGCCGCTGGCGCAGGTGCTGACCCCGGGCTACCTCGATGCGCCGATGCAGCAGGCCGACCTGGTGCGCTACCTGCTCGCCCACGGCGCCGACCCCTGGCTCACGCTGCCGCACGAGCCGGGGCGCACGGTGGTCGCCTATGCGCAGTCGCTGGGCAGCCCGCTCGCGCCCCTGCTGGCCGCCGCGCACCCTGCCGCCCCGTCCTACGCGGCCCGGCGGGGCGCGCCGGTGGCGACGCTGATGCCGACCGCCCTGCGGCTCGCGCAATAGGTCAGAGCCGGACCGGCCGGCGCGACTACGATCGCGCCATGCCCGAGCACCCCGCCGCCGCCGGACCGCTGGCCGGCCTGAAGGTCGTCGAACTGGGCCAGCTGATCGCCGGCCCGTTCGCCGCCAGGACGCTGGCCGACTTCGGCGCCGAGGTGATCAAGGTCGAGCCGCCGGGCACGGGTGACCCGCTGCGCCAGTGGCGGCTGCTGCACGACGGCACCAGCGTGTGGTGGCAGGTGCAGAGCCGCAACAAGAAGAGCGTCGTGCTCGACCTGCGCCAGGAGGCCGACCGCGATCTCGCGCGCGCGCTGATCGACGGGGCCGACGTGCTGGTCGAGAACTTCAAGCCCGGCGTGATGGAAGGCTGGGGCATGGGCTACGAGTCGCTGGCCGCGCGCAACCCGGGGCTGGTGATGCTGCGCATCAGCGGCTACGGGCAGACGGGCCCCTACCGCGACCGCCCGGGCTTCGGCGTCGTCGCCGAGGCGATGGGCGGGCTGCGCCACCTCACCGCCGAGCCGGGCCGCGTGCCGGTGCGCGTCGGTGTCAGCATCGGCGACACGCTGGCCTCGCTGCACGGCGTGATCGGCGTGCTGATGGCCTTGCAGCACCGGGCCGGGACGGTGAGCGCCGAGGCACCGAAGGGGCGCGGCCAGGTGGTCGACGTCGCGCTGTACGAGGCGGTCTTCAACTGCATGGAAAGCCTCCTGCCCGAGTACAGCGCCTTCGGCGTGGTGCGCGAACCGGCCGGCTCGGCGCTGCCCGGCATCGCGCCGAGCAACGCCTATGCGTGCCGCGACGGCTGGGTGCTGGTCGCCGGCAACGGCGACTCGATCTTCCGCCGGCTGATGCACGCGATCGGCCGCGACGACCTCAGCCGCGATCCGCAGCTCGCGGGCAACACGGGGCGCGTCGCGCGCGTCGCCGAGATCGACGCCGCGATCGGCCAGTGGACCACACCTCGCGCCGTGGCCGAGGTGCTGGACGCGCTGACCGCGGCCGCCGTGCCCGCCGGCCGCATCTACACCGCGAGGGACATCGCCGACGACCCGCACTACCGCGCGCGCGACATGATCTGCCGCATCACCACCGCCGACGGCCTGGAACTCGACGTGCCGGGCATCGTGCCCAAGCTTTCGGCGACGCCGGGGTCGATCCGCCGGCGCGCGCCGACGCTCGGCGAAGACGACGCGGCAGTACTCGGTCCGCTGCGCAAGGCATGACGCCCGCAGCGCCGCCGAACCAGTTCGCGTTGCTCGGCCAGCGCCGCTTCGCGCCGTTCTTCTGGACGCAGTTCGCCGGCGCAGCGAACGACAACCTGTTCAAGTTCGCCTTCACCGTGCTCGTCACCTACCAGCTCGAGGTGAGCTGGCTGCCGCCGTCGCTGGCCGGGCTGGTGATCGGCGCGCTGTTCATCCTGCCGTTCCTGCTGTTCTCGGCCACCAGCGGGCAGCTCGCCGACAAGCACGACAAGCGCACGCTGATCCGCTTCGTCAAGACGCTCGAGGTGGCGATCATGGCGCTGGCCGCGTATGGCTTCTTCGTGCGCGACGTGCACGTGCTGCTGGGCTGCGTGTTCCTGATGGGGCTGCACTCGACGCTGTTCGGCCCGGTGAAGTACGCCTACCTGCCGCAGCACCTCGCCGAGCGCGAGCTGACCGGCGGCAACGGCATGGTCGAGATGGGCACCTTCGTCGCGATCCTGCTCGGCAACGTCGCCGGCGGCCTGCTCGTCGCCGTGCCCGAGAGCGGCGCGCGGCTGGCCGGCCTCGCCTGCATCGCGCTGGCGCTGCTCGGCCGGCTGGCGGCGCAGGGCGTGCCGCCCTCGCCGTCGACCGACCCGCGGCTGAGGATCAACTGGAACCCGGTCAGCGAGACCTGGCGCAACCTCATGCTGGCGCACCGGAACATCGTCGTGTTCCGCTCGCTGCTGGGCATCTCCTGGATGTGGTTCTTCGGCGCCGTGTTCCTCAGCCAGTTCCCGGCCTTCGCCAAGGAGGTGCTGCACGGCGACGAGCACGTCGCCTCGCTGCTGCTGGTGGTGTTCTCGGTCGGCATCGGCATCGGCTCGCTGCTGTGCGAGCTGCTGTCCAAGCGCCACGTCGAGATCGGGCTGGTGCCGTTCGGCGCGATCGGCATGAGCGTGTTCGCGATCGATCTGTACTTCGCCGCGCGCTCGCTGCCGCCGGCGGCCGTGCTGTACGCGGCCGGCGAGTTCATGGCGCGCGGCGCGCACTGGCGGGTCATGGCCGACCTCGCGCTGCTGTCGCTGTTCGCCGGCCTGTACAGCGTGCCGATGTACGCGCTGATCCAGCTGCGCACGCCGGCCACGCACCGGGCGCGCATCATCGCGGCCAACAACATCCTCAACGCGCTGTTCATCATCGCGAGCAGCGTGCTGGCCGGGGCGCTGATCGCGGCCGGGCTGACGATCCCGCAGGTGTTCCTCGCCACGGGCATCGCCAACGCGGTCGTCGCCGGCTACATCTTCCTGCTGGTGCCCGAGTACCTGCTGCGCTTCGTCGCGTTCATCGCGTCGCGGCTGGTGTACCGCTTCGAGGTCCGCGGCGACGAGCACATTCCGGCCGCCGGGCCGGCGATCCTGGTCGCCAACCACGTCAGCTTCGTCGATGCGATCCTGCTGATGGCGGCGAGCCCACGGCCGATCCGCTTCGTGATGGACCACCGAATCTTCGCCATGCCGCTGCTCGGCACGCTGTTCCGGCTTGCCAAGGCGATTCCGATCGCGCCGCAGAAGGACGACCCGGCCACCTACGATCGCGCCTTCGCCGAGGCGCGCAAGGTGCTCGACGAAGGCGACCTGCTCGGCATCTTCCCGGAAGGCGGCATCACCCGCGACGGCTCGCTGCAGCCGTTTCGGGGCGGCATCATGAAGATCCTCGAGTCGCACCCGGTGCCAGTGGTGCCGGTCGCGCTGACCAACCTCTGGGGCTCGTATTTCTCGCGCGTCGAAGGCGGGGTCGCGATGGCGAGGCCATTCCGGCGTGGCGCATGGAGCCGCGTCGGACTGGTCGCCGGCGAGGCGCTGCCGGCGGCAGCGGTGTCGCCGGAGGCGCTGCGCGCGCGGGTGCAGACGTTGCTGACGAGCTGAGCGCTGGCACCGGCGCAGCTCGGCGGGGCGCTCGGCGTGCTGGCGCTCGGCGTGGCAGGTTGCCCAACATGCACCGCGGCGTGCCCACTGACGGCGTGCCACCGTCGTGAGTTGCGGGCGAGGGTGGCGCCTGCGGGCGCAGGCCCCATTCGCTGCCGCCCGACTGGCTGCGTGGCACGCCGAGGCGCCCGCCCGTAGGCCGAAGAACGAAGATGCCGCCGCCCGGTCGCAGCGACATCCGCAAAGAGCGAACGCCAAGGAGCCTCACCGTCCCGCCCATCCGCGCAGCACCCGGGAGGCGCGCAGCCGGGCGCGTCGTGCCATCCGCCAGGCCTGCGAGGCGCGCACGTCGGCGAGCAAGGCCTGCTTCCATGCGAGCCAGCGTGCATACGTCTGCGCGAACCATGGCAGCCGCAGCAATGCGGGCCGCGTCAGCTGGAAAAGCCGCGCGACGACGGCCGTGCCGAGCACCTTGGCCAGCACCACCACCGACACGCCCAGCAGGGGCTGCCCGGCGGCGATCGCCGCCAGCGCCGCCAGCTTGACAGGCACCAGCGCCAGAGCCGGCACGCCGAGCGCCGCCAGCGCGGCGTATGGCGAAAGCCTCGCGATGCGCCGCTCGAACCAGCGCAGCCCGGGCAGCTGCGCGAGCCGCGCCGCCAGCCGCGCCAGCGGCTCCCAGCCCCATTCCTCGAACAGGACGACGAGCGCGACGGCCCACGTGAAGAGCCAGCGCAGCACCGCCCGCAGCGCGGCCATCAACCCACGCCGCGTGAACGGTCGGCGTTGAAGCGTTCGCGGTACGCGGACAGGGTACCGCCCTCGACCGCCGCGCGCAGCTCGTGCATCAGGTTCAGGTAGTAGTGCAGGTTGTGGATGCTGGCCAGCATCGGCCCGAGCATCTCGCCGCAGCGGTCGAGGTGGTGCAGGTAGGCGCGCGAAAAGCGCGCGCAGGTGGCGCAGCCGCAGCTCTCGTCGAGCGGCCGCTCGTCGGCGCGAAAGCGCGCGTTGCGCAGCCGCAGGTCTCCGTAGCGGGTGAACAGGTGCGCGTTGCGCGCGTTGCGTGTCGGCATGACGCAGTCGAACAGGTCGACGCCGCAGGCCACGCCCTCGACCAGATCCTCGGGCATGCCGACGCCCATCAGGTAGCGCGGCTTGCGCGCGGGAAGGCGGCGCGGCGTGTGCGCGACGATGCGCCGCATCTCGTCCTTGGGCTCGCCGACGCTCACGCCGCCGATCGCGTAGCCGGGCAGGTCGAGCGCGGCCAGCGCCTCGATCGACGCCTCGCGCAGGCTCTCGTACATGCCGCCCTGGACGATGCCGAACAGCGCGTTCGGGTTGGCCAGCCGCTCGAACTCGTCCTTCGAGCGCCGGGCCCAGCGCAGCGACAGCTCCATCGACTCGCGCGCCTCGCGTTCCCCGGTGATGCGGCCGTCGACCGCGTACGGCGTGCACTCGTCGAACTGCATGACGATGTCCGAGTTCAGCACGGTCTGGACCTGCATGCTGACCTCGGGCGTGAGGAACAGCCGGTCGCCGTTCACCGGCGACGCGAAGTGCACGCCTTCCTCGCTGATCTTTCGCATGGCGCCGAGCGACCAGACCTGGAAGCCGCCGCTGTCGGTGAGGATCGGCCTGCCCCAGCCCTCGAATCGATGCAGGCCGCCGAAGCGCTGCAGCACGTCGAGGCCGGGTCGCAGCCAGAGGTGGAAGGTGTTGCCGAGGACGATCTGCGCGCCCATCGCCTCCAGCGACGCCGGCAGCACGCCCTTCACCGTGCCGTAGGTGCCGACCGGCATGAACTGCGGGGTGTCGACCACGCCGTGGGCGAGCTCGAGCCGGCCGCGGCGTGCCAGGCCGTCGGTGGCGAGGACATCGAAACGCATCGCCGGATTGTCGCAGTGGCTACCATCGCGCCTTCCGTCCACCGGAGC
>JBLMVT010000442.1:0-5995 GCA_050256835.1 Betaproteobacteria bacterium
ACCTTGAGCACCAGCTCGCAGCCGAAGGCCGCGGCGCGGTCGACGATCTCGCAGCCGACCGCCTCGTAGGCCGCATCGGGCGCGCTCGCCGGCACGCCGGCGCCGGCCTGCACGCGCAGGAGGTGGCCCTGGGCCTTCAGCTTCTTTGCCGTCTCGGGGGTGACGGCGACGCGCGTCTCCCCGGGCAGCGTCTCGAGCGGTACTCCGATGTGCATCGGCGCCTCCTCGCGAACCTTTCTTCGAATGGCCGCGAGCTTACACGCTGCGGCGTCACATCATGCCGAGCGCACGCGGCAGCGCGATCGACAGCGCCGGCCAGTAGGTGACGAGCATCAGGAAGACGAGCATCGCCAGCAGCCAGGGCCAGACCGCGACGGTCAGCTCGGTGATGCCCATCTTGGTGATGCCGGAGGCGACGTAGAGGTTGAGCCCGACCGGCGGATGGCACATGCCGACCTCCATGTTCACCACCATCATGATGCCGAAGTGGATCGGATTGATGCCCAGCTTGATCGCCACCGGATAGAGGATCGGCGCGAAGATCAGCACGATCGACGACGGCTCCATGAAGTTGCCGGCAAGCAGCAGGATGACGTTGCAGGCGAGCAGGAAGCTGATCGGCCCGAGACCCTGCTCCAGCATCCAGTTGGCCAGGCCCTGCGGGATGTTCTCGTTGGTCATGATGAACGAGAACATCACGGCGTTGGTGATGATGTAGAGCAGCATCGCGCTCATGTTGGCCGAGTTCAGCAGCACCCGCGGCACGTCCTTCAGGCCGAGGTCGCGGTACACGAACACCGCGACGATGAAGGCGTAGACGGCACTCATCGCCGCCGCCTCGGTCGGCGTGAAGATGCCGGCGTAGATGCCGCCCATCACGACGACGATCAGCAGCAGACCCCAGATCGAATCGCGGAACGCGACCAGGCGCTCGCGCCAGCTCGCCGGCGCCATGCGCGGCAGGTTGTTCTTCCAGGCGCGGTACCAGGTCACCGCCCCGAGGAAGGACGCGAGCACGAGGCCGGGCACGACGCCGGCCATGAACAGGGCGCCGACCGAGCTGTTGGTCGCCACCGCGTAGATCACCATCACGATCGACGGCGGGATCAGGATGCCGAGCGCGCCCGAGGTGGTGACGACACCGGCGCCGAAGCGCTTGGGAAAGCCCGCCTTGACCATCGCCGGCAGCAGGATCGAACCGATCGCGACCACCGTGGCCGGGCTCGAGCCCGAGACCGCGGCGAACAGCGCGCAGGCCACGACGCCGGCCAGGCCGAGGCCACCGTACCAGTGCCCGACCATCGAGGTGGCGAACGTGATCATGCGCCGCGCCACCCCGCCGTGGGTGAGGAAGTTGCCGGCGAGGATGAAGAACGGGATCGCCATGATCTCGAAGTTCTCGATGCCGGTGAACAGCTTCAGTGCCACCGATTCCAGCGGCACCTGCGTCATCGTGAACAGGAAGGTCAGCACCGTCAGGCCGAGCGCGATCGAGATCGGCATGCCGGTCAGCATCAGCACCAGCAGCACGCCGAAGATGATCAGCCCGTTCATCGACCCGCCTCCCCGCCCCGGCCGGGCTGCGGATGCAGGTCATAGGCGGCGGCCGCGTCGACGCCTTCGACCTGTCCGGGCTCGTGATGCGGCAGCTCACCGGTGCGCCAGAACGCCACCGCGACCTGCACGAAGCGAAAGCACATCAGGTACGAGCCGAGCGGCACCGCCAGGTAGGGGATCCAGCTCGGCCACTCGAGGTCGGGCGTGGTCTGGTCGCTGTGCGCGATGCGCCACACCATGTTGGCGCCCAGGGTGCCGACGACGATCGTGAACAGCGCGCCGGCGAACAGCCCGAACAGGATCACCTTGGCGCGAATGCGCTCGTCGAGGCGGTTGACCAGCACGTCGACGCCGACGTGGATGCCGGTGCGCACGCCGTAGGCGGCGCCGAACTTGGCCATCCACACGAACATGTAGATGCACAGCTCCTGCGCCCAGCTCAGGTTGATGCGCAGCAGCCAGTCCTGCAGCCCTGGAATCGGCAGGCCGGAGGCATAGCGGTGCACGACGGCGACGAAGATGACGAGCGTCGCCGCCGCCATCAGCGTCGCGATCAGCCACTCCTCGAGGTGGTCGAGCAGCCTCAGCATCGCCGCGCGCCGGCGATGGTCACTTCTGGCCGGTGGCCTGGTAGATCTCCTGGATCAGCTCGGGGCCGACGCGCGAGCCCATCTCCTTGTGCACCACGCGCAGCTTGTCGATCCACTCCTTGCGCTCGGCCGGCGTCTGGGTGTGGAACTCGATCTTGCCGCTCGCCTTCATCGCCGCCAGCGCGTCGTTGTTCTCCTTCTCGGAGATCTGGTTGTTGTAGGCCGTTGCCTGCTTCATCGCGCCTTCGAGCGCGGTGCGGATGTCGGCGGGCAGCCCGTCCCAGAACTTCTTGTTGACGATCACCGCGTAGCTGATGACGCCGTGGTCTGACAGCGTGGCGTGCTTCTGCACCTCGTGCATCTTCTGCGTGTACATGTTCGACGGTGTGTTCTCCTGGCCGTCGACCACGCCGGTCTGCAGACCCTGGTAGACCTCGGAGAACGCCATCACCTGCGGGATCGCGCCGAGCGCGCGCATCTGCGCGTCGATCACCTTGGACGACTGGATGCGCAACTTCAGGCCCTTGAAGTCGTCGGGGTGGATCAGCGGCTTGTTGGCCGACATGATCTTGAAGCCGTTGTCCCAGAACGCCAGCCCCTTGAATCCCTTGGGTTCGAGCTTGGCCATCAGCTTGGCGCCGACCGGCCCCTCGGTGATCTTGTGCAGCGCGGCCTTGTCCGGAAAGATGTACGGCAGGTCGAAGACCTCGAACTCCTTCGCCCCGAGCGGGCCGAACTTCGCCAGCGCGGGGGCGAGCATCTGCACCGAGCCGAGCTGCAGCGCTTCCATCTCCTCCTTGTCCTTGTAGAGCTGGCTGTTCGGATAGACCTCGATCTTGACCTTGCCCTTGGTCGCCGCCTCGGCCAGTTCCTTGAACTTGAGCGCCGCCTGCCCCTTGGGCGTGTTGACGGCCACCACATGGCTGAACTTGATGACGATCGGCTCCTGCGCCTGCGCGGGCGCGACGGCCAACGACGCCAGCAGGGCGACACCAGCGACGAGGGACTTGAACATGGCCGAGTGCTCCTTCTCTTGAGGACGAATGCGGGTGGGCGATTGTTGCCCACCCGGTGCGAGCGCCGCCTGCGGGACGACCCGGGGGTCGGCGGACGTGGATCAGACCGCGCCGTCGGCGCGCAGCCGGGCGATCTCGTCGGCGGACACGCCCAGTTCGACCAGCACCGCGTCGGTGTGCTGGCCGAGCGCCGGCACTGCCCCCATCGGGGTGTCGTCGCCGGGTTCGGCGCCCGGCGGCAGCAGCGCCGGCACCGGGCCGGCCGGTGTCGCCACTTCGCGCCAGCGGTCGCGCGCGACCAGCTGCGGGTGCGCCCACACGTCGGGCATGGCGTTGACGCGCGCGTTGGCGATCTGCGCCGCGTCGAGTCGCGCCACGACCTGCTCGGCGGTGAGCGCGGCGAAGGCCCCGACGATCAGCCGCTTCAGCTCGTCGCGCGCGGCGACGCGGCGGGCGTTGGAGGCGAAGCGCTCGTCGTTCGCCAGCTCCGGCCGCTGCAGGACCTGCGCGCAGAACACCTGCCATTCGCGCTCGTTCTGCAGGCCCAGCATCACCGTCTTGCCGTCGCCGGTGGGGAAGGGCCCGTAGGGAAAGATGGTCGCGTGCGCCGCGCCGGCGCGCGGCGGCGGCGCCGCACCATCGTAGGCGTAGTAGAGCGGGTAGCTCATCCACTCGACCATGCTCTCGAGCATCGAGATGCCGACGTGCGCGCCGCGCCCGCTGCGCTGGCGTTCGAGCAGCGCGGCAAGGATGCGGCTGTAGGCGTACATGCCGGCGGCGATGTCGGCGATCGAGCAGCCCGCCTTGGCCGGCTCGTCGGGCGTGCCGGTGACCGACAGGAAACCCGACTCGCTCTGGATCAGCAGGTCGTAGGCCTTCTTGTCGCGGTACGGGCCGTCGTCGCCGTAGCCCGAGATGTCGCAGACGATCAGCCGCGGGTGCGCCGGCGCCAGCGCCTCGTAGCCGAGGCCGAGCCGCGCGGCGGCGCCCGGGGCGAGGTTCTGCACCAGCACGTCGGCGCGCGCCAGCAGGCGCTGCAGGATCGGCGCCGCGGCGGCGTGCTTGACGTCGAGCGTGACGCTCTCCTTGCCGCGGTTGGTCCACACGAAGTGCGAGGCCAGGCCCTTGACGCGCTCGTCGTACGCGCGCGCGAAGTCGCCGACGCCGGGACGCTCGATCTTGATCACTCGCGCACCGAGGTCGGCGAGCTGGCGCGTCGCGAACGGCGCGGCGATCGCGTGCTCGAGGGTGACGACCGTGAGGCCTTGCAGCGGGGTCATGCCGACGCGCCGGTGAGGGTGGCGGCGAGCGTCCGCGCGCGCCCGGCGTCGATGGCGTCGATCGCCTGCCCTACGCATTGCGCGGTCGCGGGCCCGAGCAGGGCGCCCGCCTTGGCGAGCAGCCGCTCGCGCAGCAGCGCGGGATCGATGCCGGCGTCGAGGTCGTGTGTTCGCTCGATCGTCCTTCCGTCGCTGAGACGCACGACCGCGCGGGCTGCCGTGTCGGCGAGCGCCGCATCGGCCGCGACGCGCACCCGCCCCGCCAGTGCTCGCAGTTCCGGGCGCGCGCAGGCGGCGTCGCTGAAGCTCGCCAGCGCGCCGGTGTCGAGCCCACCGAACACCATCGCGGTGGTGAGCCGGTAGCTGAACTTGGCCTCCAGCCCGGTGCGCGGCTCGGCGATGTCGCACACCCGCAGCCAGCGCGGGTTGACCGCGAGCGTGACCGAGTCGATGGCCTCGGCGCGAACCCCGTTGCCGTCGCGGATCGCGAGCAGCGCCTCGATCGCCGCGTGCGTGCCGTGGCAGCAGGCATGCAGCTTGTACTGCACGCGCTCGAAGCGGAAGGCCGTCCCCAGCCCGTCGAGCACCGGCTCGACCGGCCCGCCCTCGCCGGCATGCGTGGCGGCGAAACCCTGCTCGCACTCGATGCCGTCGGGCCGCGAGACGAGGCCGAGCGCGGCCAGTGTCGCCGCCTCGACCCCGTTGGCCGCCGCCATGCCGGCGTGGTACGGCTTGCCCATCGTGCCGAACTGAGACTTCAGCCCCGAGGCGCGCGTCGCCACGATGCCGAGCGCGTGCGCGGCGCGCTCGGCGTCGAGTCCGAGCAGGCGCGCGCACGCCGCCGCCGCGCCGATCGCTCCCGAGGTCGAGGTCTGATGGAATCCGTGCTCGTAGTGCGCGCGGCCGAGCCAGCGCCCGAAGCGCACCGTCGTCTCGAGCCCGACCAGCGCGGCGTCGAGGAAGGCGCGCCCGCTGGCGTCGACGCGCTCGGCCACGGCCAGCGCCGCCGGGAAGATCGCCACGCTCGGGTGGCCGACATAGTCGAAGTGGGTGTCGTCGTAGTCGAGCGCGTGCGAGGTCGCGCCGTTGGCCAGCGCCGCGGCGCGCGCCGGCAGCCGCGCCGCGCCGCCGAACAGCGACGCCTCGGCGACGCCACCCTCGGCCTCGACCATCGTGCGCACGATGCGCGACACCGGCTCGTCGACGCCGGCGCGGGCCACCGTGCACCAGTCGAGCAGCGACAGCTTCGCGCTGGCGCGAGCGCTGGCGGGGAAGCGGCTCGCGTCGGCCTCGGCCGCGAAGACGGCGAGGCGCCGCGTGATGCCGGGACCGGCCATCAGAACGACCTCGGCAGCCCGAGCACGTGCTCGGCCACGTAGGCGAGGATCAGGTTGGTCGAGATCGGCGCGACCTGGTACAGCCGCGTCTCGCGGAACTTGCGCTCGACGTCGTACTCGTGCGCGAAGCCGAAGCCGCCGTGGAACTGCAGGCAGGCATTGGCGGCCTCCCAGCTCGCCTTGGCCGCCAGGTACTTCGCCATGTTGGCCTCCGC
>JBLMVT010000443.1:0-5820 GCA_050256835.1 Betaproteobacteria bacterium
CGAGCGCCAGCGCCGCCAGCTCCTCGCGCGCGATCGGCGCCGGCTCGGCGGCGGGCTGCGGCAGCGCGGGCAGCGCGAGCAGCCGCGCGAAGGACGCGTCGCCGACCGGCTGCACCGGCACGCGCAGCAGGAAGCGGTCGTAGAAGGCATGCAGCGACTCGTCCACCGGCACCTCGTTGCTTGCCGCGACGACGCTGATCAGCGGCGTGTGCGTGCGGCCGGCGCCGTTGTCGAACTCGCGCTCGTTGAGCAGGGTGAGCAGCGCGTTGAGGATCGCCGAGTTGGCCTTGAACACCTCGTCGAGGAAGGCCACGCCGGCGGTCGGCAGGTAGCCGTCGGTCAGGCGCTCGTAGCGGTCGTCCTCCAGCGCCTTCAGCGACAGCGGGCCGAACAGCTCCTCGGGCGTCGAGAAGCGCGTCAGCAGCCGTTCGAAGTAGCGCGCGTCGGCGAACGCGCGGTGCAGGCGGCGCGCCAGCTCGCTCTTGGCGGTGCCGGGCGGGCCGATCAGCAGCACGTGCTCGCCGGCCAGCGCGGCCAGCAGGCCCAGCCGCACCGCCGCACCGCGTTCGAGCAGGTCGGTCTCGAGGTGAGCGACGAGGGCGGGCAGGCGGGCGGCGAGCGGGGCAGTCATGCGGCGATGGTAGCGGCGCCCCGGCGCCGCGCCTTGCCGCGCGTCATTGGCGCACGCCCTCGACGCGCACCACCAGCCGCACGTGGTCGGACACGAACGGCGAGCCGAAGTTGATGCCGAAGTCGCTGCGGTCGAGCTCGGCGTGGAAGTCGCCGCCGCAGCGCTCGACGCCTTCCTGCGTGCTGCAGGCGAAGCGGTCGGCAACCAGCGACAGCGGCTCGCTCACGCCGCGCAAGGTGAACTCGCCGCGCACCTCGGCCGGCCGGCCGCCGGCGTCGAACTTCCACTGGCGCGCGACGAACCAGGCGCTCGGCCAGGCCTCGCTGGCCAGCAGGTCGTTGCGGCGCAGCCGCGCGTCGAACACCTTGATGCCGCTGTCGACGGTGGCGGTGTGCACCTCGATCGCCACCTCGCCGGTGCCGGCCTCGGGGTCGTAGCTGGCCCAGCCGTCGAGCGGGCCGAAGCGCGCGCGCAGCGTCGAGGTGCGGAAGTGCAGCACCTCGAACCAGACGAAGGTCGCCTCGGGGTCGAGCCGGAAGCGCATCGGCGCCGCCCGGCCCGCCGCCGGCAGCGCCAGCGCGAGTGCCGCGAGCAGGAAGAGGAAAGGTCGCATGCGCATCGCGCGTCGCCCGCCCGCGAGGCGGGTCAAGGGGACTGCTTGATCGCCTCGATCTGGATCAGCAGGTGGACCTCGTCCGGGATCTCGGGCAGCTTGTGCGTCATGCCGAAGTCGCTGCGACGGATCGTCGTCTCGAAATCGCCGCCGCAGATCTGGCGGCGCACCAGCGGGCTGAGATAGCAGTTGAAGCGGTCGGCCTTCAACGTCACCGGCACCGACTTGCCGAGCAGCGTCAGCTGGCCCGACACCGCGCTCACCTTGTCGCCCTCGAACTCGAAGCGGTCGCCGACGAAGCGCGCGGTCGGCGCCGCCTCCACGTCGAGGAAGCTCTTGCCGAGCAGGTTCTTGGTGAAGGCTGCCAAGCCGGTGTCGAGCGAGGCGATGTCGATCGTGATGTCGGCGCGGCCGGCTCTGCCCGCGCGGTCGAACTCGACCGTGCCCTCCTTCTTGTCGAAGCGCCCGCGCAAGGTCGAGGTCTTGTTGTGCAGGATCTCGAAGTAGACCGCGGTGTGGGTTGGCTCGACGGCGTAGGTCGCCATCTCGGCGTGCGCGGAAAGGGCGGCGGCGAGCGCGGCGAGCAGCGCGGCGGTCCTGCGGATCGGGGCTGTCACGGGGCGCGAGGTCCTTGCGTCAGAGGGGATCGATGCCGACGAAGGCGAGCTTGAAGCTCACCTGCACCTCGTTGGCGACCAGCGACGGGTCGTCCCATTCGCCGTCGCCGATCTTGTAGTCGAGCCGCTTGATGACGAAGCCGCCGCTGGCCTGCGTGACGCCGCCCGACTGCGTCAGCATCACCGGCACCAGCGCGTCGCGCGCGATGCCCTTGATCGTCAGCTTGCCGGCGACGTCGAGCTTGCCCGGGGCGGTGCGGCGGATGCTGGTGCTGGTGAAGACGGCGGTCGGGTTGCGCTTGCTGTCGAACCAGCCCGGCTTGGACAGTTCGGCCTCGGCGTCGGCGCCGATGTCGACGCTGGCGAGGTCGACCTTGATCGTCACGTTGCCCGCGGCGGGCGCCTTCGGGTCGAAGGCGAGCTGGGCGTCGAAGCGCCTGAAGCGGCCGTCGACCGGCACGCCCATCTGCTTGCTGACGAAGTCGATCTCGCTTTGCGCGGGCAGCAGCCGCGCGCTCGCCTCGGCGCAGGCCGGCCGCGCCGCGACCAGCACGCCCGCCGAGGCGACCGACACCAGGGTCACGAGCAGCGCTTTCATCGCCAGGCCTCCTCGCACGAGCATCAGGCGCGCCCGGGCTTGTTGGGCAGCGGGGCGGGCCCGCGCGCCGGTGCCGCGCGACGCCGGCGCGGCGCGAACCACATGCGGCCGATCAGGCCGTCGCGCTCGACGAACTGGTGCTGCAGCGCCGCGGCCACGTGAGCGCTGACGAGCGCGGCGAGCGTCCAGGCGAGCGTGGCGTGCACGTCCACCAGCACGTCGGCCAGCGGCTTGCTCTTGGGCACGAAGTCGGGCAGCGGCAGCACGCCGAAGACGACGACCTGGAACCCGGTCGCCGAGCTGTAGGCCCAGCCGGCCAGCGGCACGGCGAGGAACAGCGCGTACATCGCGCGGTGCGCGAACAGCGCCAGGCGCTGCCGCAACGGCTCCATCGGCACGTCGGCCGGGCGCGCGTGCGTGAGCCGCCAGCCCAGCCGCACGACCGACAGCGCGAGGATCGTGATGCCTGCCCACTTGTGCCAGTTGAACAGCCGCACGCGCAGCGGCGACAGCTCGAGGTCTGACATGTAGAAGCCGACGCAGAAGGTGGCGAACAGCGCCAGTGCGAGCAGCCAGTGCAGGGTGACCGCGGTGCGGCTGTAGCGCGCGGGCGGCGGCGCGGCGTGGGTCGATGTTCTTCTCATGCGTCGGCAAAGAGTACACGGGCTGTGGATGGACGCGCCGGCCGGCGAATGATTCCCGACCGCAAAGAAATGCAAATCGAGAAAATCGCTAGGCTGGACCGCCCCTGCTGACGGTGAATACCGCGCCGCGCGGCCGGCGATTCATTCGGCGCCCGATCACCCGCCGCCGCGCTCGGACTTCCTTGCGGCGCCGGCCTTCAGTCCGGCGCGATGCCGACCCACGGCGCAGCAGGTCGGCTGGCCCGCCCTCGCGCCTTACCGCTATCGCGTCGATCGGAATTTTTTCGCCGGCGGGCGCGTATGGCTCGATGCACCGTCGCCGACCACTTCATGCGCCGCGACGGCGCGAGCCCAACCTTCACACGAAAGGAAGTCCCCATGCTCACCCTCCGAGGCAAACGCCTTCTTCTGCTGGTCGCAGCGACGCTCGCCGCCGCCGGAGCACAGGCCCAGTCGGGCGCGAGCCGCGCACAGGTCCAGGCCGAACTCGCGCAGGCGCGCCGTTCGGGCGATCTCCTCGCCACCGGCGAGGCCGGCCTGACGCTGCGCGAGCTGCACCCCGAGCGCTATCCGGCCGCCAACGCAGCGGGCCGGACGCGCGCACAGGTGCTCGCCGAGCTGCACGAGGCGCAGCGCAACGGCGACCTGCTGGCCGGCGGCGACGTGCTGGTTGCGCGCAACGAGCTCGAGCCGCGTGCCTATCCACCCCGCGTCGTCGCCGAAGGACGCAAGCGCGAGGAGGTGCGCGCCGAACTGCGCGACGCCATCCGCAGCGGCAACATCCCGGCCGGCGGCGAGGCGGGCCTGCTGCAGAACGAGCTGCATCCGCAGCGCTACGCCGGGCTCGGGCACACCGTGCCCGAGCCGCTGCGGGCCGCCTCCGCCGCGACGACGGCCATGCTGCGCTGAGCCATGCAGCACGCCCCTCAACGGCTGGGCTCGGCCGGACTCGCCCTCGCCGCGGCGCTGGCCGGCGCCGGCGCGCCGGCCCACGCCGAAGAACTGCAGGACCTGAAGGCACAGGTCCGCACGCTGCTCGACCGGGTGGCCGAACTCGAGAAGCAACGCGCGCTCTCTGCTGCGCCGGCGGGGGCCGTCACCGGCGGCACCGGCAAGGGCTCGTTCAAGCTGCCCGGCTCGGACACCTCGGTCACGCTCGGCGGCTACGTCAAGCTCGACGCGATCTACAGCGACAAGAGCGCCGGGGTCAACAGCAGCGCCGACCAGGAGTACGAGGCGGGCGCGGTGCCGGTCGGCCCCGGCGCGGGGGCCAACGAGCGCGGCCAAGTCAAGCTGCACGCACGCCAGTCGAGGCTGTTCTTCAAGACCAGCACCCCCAGCTCTTTCGGCGAGCTGGGCAGTGTCCTCGAGTTCGACCTGTTCGGCGCCGCCGGCAACGAGTCGGTCAGCAACTCGAACGGCCTGCGCGTGCGCCACGCCTATGCGACGCTCGGCAAGCTGCTCGTGGGCCAGACCTGGACCACCTTCTCCGATCCCGCCGCCTACCCGGAGACGCTCGACTTCGGCGGCCCGGCCGGCGAGATCTTCGCGCGGCAGGCGCAGGTCCGCTGGACGGAGCGATTGCGCGCCGGCCAGTGGTCGGTCGCGCTCGAGAGCCCGGAGACCGTCGTCGCGCTGCCCGACGGCACGACCTTCCGCGCCGACGACGACCGCGTGCCCGACCTCGCCGCCAACGTGCAGGTCAACGCCCGCTTCGGCCAGTTCTCGCTGGCCGGGCTGCTGCGCCAGGTGCGTGTCGATTCGGCCGCCGCGCCGGCCGCGCGCGACCAGCGCTGGGGCGGCGGCCTCGGCGTCAACGGCGTGGTGCCGTTCGGGACGCGCGACGACGCGCGCTTCTCCGTCTACTACGGCAATGCGCTCGGGCGCTACACGGTCGGCTTCTTCAGCGACGCCGTCCTCGGCAGCGACCAGCACCTCGGGCTGCCGGACCAGTGGGTCGCCACCGCCGCCTACCGCCACTACTGGAGCGACACCGTGCGCAGCACGCTGGCGCTCTCGGGGCTGGGGGCGAGCAATCCGGCGGGCACGGCGGGCGGCGTCAACCGCAGCGCGCAGTCGGCGCACCTCAACCTCATCTGGAGCCCGGTGCCACAGGCGAACCTGGGCATCGAATACCTGCACGCCCGGCGCGAGACCGAGGACGGCCTGGACGGCCGGCTCAACCGGCTGCAGGCCTCGGCCCAGTATTTCTTCTGACCGTCAGCGCGGGCAGAGCGCGTCGAGGCGCGGCGCGAGCCGCGCCGCTTCGCCGGCGGGCAGCAGCGCGTGGCGCAGCGCGAAGTCGAGCGTCACGAGTTCGGCGTCGACGGTCATCGCGCCCGAGGCCGCGACGGCGATCGCCGCGCCGATGGCGTGCAGCGCGAAGGCGGCAACCTCGCCGTCGCGGTTCACCAGCGTGCGGCCGGCGGGCAGAGCGAGGTCGTGCGCGTACAGCAGTTCGTGCTGCAGGCCCTCGGGCACGTCGCGCACGATCTCGATCACCCGGCCCGGCGTCGCGAGCGCGACCTCGGCCGAGTCGAGCCCGGCCTCCTCGAAGCCCTCGCGCAGCAGCGTTTCGCGCGGGCTCTGGCCGTGCGGCACGCCGCCGCCGATCAGGTTGTCGAGCCGGCCGGGGTCGGTCGCCTTGGTCGCAGCGCGCTCGGCGATCCACAGCGACGTCGGCCGCCCGCGCGCGTCGGCGACGAAGCCGTTGGCGT
>JBLMVT010000444.1:0-12606 GCA_050256835.1 Betaproteobacteria bacterium
TCGCGCTGGGCGACGTGTCGGTGCAGGACGCCGCGGCCCAGCGCGCCGCGCCGCTGCTGATCGGCGCCGGGCTGCGGCCGGGCGCGCGCGTGCTCGACGCCTGTGCGGCGCCCGGCGGCAAGACGGCGCACCTGCTCGAGCTAGCCGACCTCGACCTGCTGGCGCTCGACGCCGACCCGGCGCGACTGGCGCGCGTGCAGGAGAACCTCGCCCGGCTCGGCTTGGCCGCGCGTCTGGTGGCCGCCGACGCGCGCTGGCCCGAGGCGTGGTGGGACGGCCGGCCGTTCGACGCCATCCTGCTCGACGCGCCTTGCCGCGCCTCGGGCATCGTGCGCCGCCACCCCGACGTGCCCTGGCTGCGCCGTCCGGGCGACATCGACGCGCTGGCTCGCACCCAGGCCGAACTTCTCGACGCGCTGTGGCCGCCGCTGGCGGCGGGCGGCCGGCTGCTGTACTGCACCTGTTCGGTGTTCCGGGCCGAAGGCCAGGCGCAGATCGACGCTTTTTTGCAACGCCGGCCGGACGCTCGCCTCGCGCCGGCTCCTCCGTCACCCGGCCACCTGCTGCCGCTGCCCGACAATCCCGTCGAGGGCGAGACGCCGGCCGGCTCCGCCGTCGTCGGCGCCGCCGGGGCGGAGCGGGCGTCGATGGACGGCTTCTTCTACGCCTTGATCGAGAAACGCTGAAACCCGACACGCCCCTTGCCGATGCCGCCCGCCTGCCCTGTCACGGTTCGTCCGCCGCGCGCAGGCCACTGCAAGCCCGGCATCGCCGCGTTCGGGCGCTGGATGGCCGCGCTATTGGCGGCGCTGCTGCTGGCGCTGGCCGCCCCGGCGCGCGCCGAGACCGTCCAGCTCGCCTCGCTGGAGGTGAGCCGCGGCGACGACGGTGTGCTGCTCGACTTCACCACCCGCTTCGCACTGCCGCGGACGGTGGAGGACGCGCTGCTCAAGGGCGTGCCGCTGCACTTCGTCGCCGAGGCCGACATCTTCCGCAGCCGCTGGTACTGGCGCGACGCGCGGGTCGCGCACGCGGTGCGCATCTGGCGCTTGGCCTGGCAGCCGCTGACGCGCAGCTGCCGGGTCAGCTTCGGCGCGCTGAACCAGAACTTCGAGACGCTGACCGAGGCGCTGGCGGCCGTGCGCGGCGCCGCGCACTGGAAGATCGCCGAGCCCGGCCAGCTCGAGGCCGACGCGCGCTACTACGTCGAGTTCTCCTACCGGCTCGACACCGGCCAGCTGCCGCGGCCGATGCAGATCGGGCTGGCCGGCCAGGCCGACTGGAACCTCGCCGTCGAGCGCACACTGCGCATCGAATGAGGTCGACATGACGCGCGCCGCCCGCTGGGCCTGGATCGTTGCGCTCGTCGCCGCCACCGGCGGCGCGCTGGTGCTCGCCTTCCTGCTGTCGATCGCGACCAACAACCGCGTGCTCTACGAGCGCCACTACGTCTGGCTGTTCTGGGTCAACGTGACGGTCGCGGTGCTGCTGATGGTTGTCATCGGCGTCGCCGCGGTGCGGCTGGTGCTGCGCGTGCGCCACGGCAAGTTCGGCAGCCGGCTGCTGCTCAAGCTGGCGGCGGTGTTCGCGCTCGTCGGCGTGCTGCCCGGCCTGCTGATCTACACGGTGAGCTACCAGTTCGTCGCGCGCAGCATCGAGAGCTGGTTCGACGTGCGCGTCGAAGGCGCGCTCGACGCCGGCCTCAACCTCGGCCGCGGCACGCTCGACTCGCTGGTCGGCGACCTCGCGGCCAAGACGCGGCTGGCCGCCGACCGGCTCGGCGACACGCGCGACGCGATCCAGCCGCTCGCGCTGGTGCGGCTGCGCGAGCAGCTGTCGGCCGCCGACGTCGCCATCGTCGGGCCGAGCGGCCAGGTGCTGATGTCGGCCGGGGGCGGCAGCTCGCTCGCCCCCGACCGGCCGTCGCCGTTGCTGTTGCGGCGCGCCAAGAACGCGCAGGTGGTGAGCCAGCTCGAGGGGCTGGAGGACGACGCCGGCGCGGCGCCGACCCCGGCGCGGGTGCGCGCGCTGGCGCTGCTGCCCAGCGCGAGCCTCAGCCTCGGCGGCGAGGACCGCTACCTGATGGTGACGCAGGCGCTGCCGCCGACGCTGACCGCCAACGCGCTGGCGGTGCAGAGCGCGTACCGCGAATACCAGCAGCGCTCGCTGGCGCGCCAGGGGCTGCGCCGCATGTACATCGGCACGCTGACGCTGGTGCTGATCCTGGCGGTGTTCGGCGCCGTGCTGCTCGCCGTCGCGCTGGGCAACCAGATCGCGCGCCCGCTGCTGCTGCTTGCCGAGGGCGTGCGCCAGGTCGCGCACGGCGACCTGACGCGCAAGCCGGTGCTGACCTCGCGCGACGAGCTGGGCGGGCTGACGCGATCGTTCGCGCAGATGACCGAGCAGCTCTCGGAGGCGCGCGAGCTGGCGCACAAGAGCCTGCGCCAGCTCGAGCGCGCGCGCACGCGCCTGCAGACGATCCTCGACAACCTGAGCGCGGGCGTGATCGTGTTCGCGCGCGACGGCACGATCGAGCTCGTCAACCCCGGCGCGACGCGCATCCTGCGCGAGCCGCTGTCGGCCTACGTCGGCCGCTCGCTCGCCGAGGTGCCCGGACTCGAGGCGTTCGCCGAGGGCGTGTGGCAGCGCTTCGAGCTGCACCGCACGAGCCCGGAGGCCGGCGAGCGCGACCAGTGGCAGGACGCTTTCGAGCTGCAGACGCCGCAGGCCGACGGCCGCGAACGCGGCACGCTGACGCTGCTGGTGCGCGGCGCGACGATGCCGCTGGCAGCGCGGCTGATGGTGTTCGACGACATCAGCGAGGTCGTCTCGGCGCAGCGCTCGGCGGCGTGGAGCGAGGTGGCGCGCCGGCTCGCGCACGAGATCAAGAACCCGCTGACGCCGATCCAGCTGTCGGCCGAGCGCCTGCAGCACAAGCTCGAGGACCGGCTCGAGGGCGCCGACCGGGCGATGCTGGTGCGCTCGGTGGCGACCATCGTCAACCAGGTGCAGGCGATGAAGCAGCTCGTCAACGAGTTCCGCGATTACGCGCGTCTGCCGGCGGCGCGGCTGGTGCCGCTGGACCTCGACGCGCTGGTGGTCGAGGTGCTCGCGCTGTACCCCGACCAGCAGGAAAGCGGGCGGCTGGTCGCGCGGCTCGCCGCATTGCCGCCGATCCTCGGCGACGCGCCGCAGCTGCGCCAGGTCATCCACAACCTGGTGCAGAACGCGATCGACGCGGTGGCCGAACGCGCCGACGGCCACGTCATCGTGGCCACCGAGGCGGCCAAGAGCGAGAGCGGCGAGATGCGCGCGGTGCGGCTCACCGTCACCGACAACGGCCCCGGCTTCGCCGACAAGGTGCTCAAGCGTGCGTTCGAGCCCTACGTCACCACCAAGAGCAAGGGCACGGGGCTCGGCCTGGCGGTGGTCAAGAAGATCGCCGACGAGCACGGCGCGCGGGTGCGCGTCGCCAACCTCGAAGCCCCGCCCGGTGGGCAGGCGCCGGGTGGGGCGCAAGTTTCGATATCATTTTCCAGATTGGCGCTCGACGAGCGCCTGCCGGATGCCGCGGGCGCCGCGAGGGAACCGGTCCACTGACCACATGGCCACGATTCTTGTTGTCGATGACGAACTGGGCATCCGCGCCCTGCTGTCCGAAATCCTGAGCGACGAAGGACATACCGTCGAGCTGGCCGAGAACGCGGCGCAGGCGCGCGAGATGCGCGACCGCATCCGGCCCGACCTGGTGCTGCTCGACATCTGGATGCCCGACGTCGACGGCATCTCCTTGCTCAAGGAGTGGGTCACCAGCGGCCAGCTCACCATGCCGGTGATCATGATGTCGGGCCACGGCACGATCGACACCGCGGTGGAGGCGACCAAGTTCGGCGCCATGGCCTTCCTCGAGAAGCCGATCACGCTGCAGAAGCTGCTGCGCGCCGTCGAGCAGGGCCTGGCCAGGCCGTCGCCGCGGCCGGCCGTGCCGAATGCCGCGCGGCCCGACGGCCACGTGCACCCGGCGGTCAACTTCGGCAATGCCGGCTTCGAGGGCAACGGCCTGATGCCCACCGCGCCACTGGTGGTGCTGGGCCCGCAGTCGGAGCAGAGCTTCGAACTCGACCGCCCGCTGCGCGAGGCGCGCGACGCGTTCGAGAAGAGCTACTTCGAGTTCCACCTCGCCAAGGAAAACGGCAGCATGACGCGCGTCGCCGAGAAGACCGGCCTCGAGCGCACGCACCTGTACCGCAAGCTCAAGCAGCTCGGCGTCGACCTCTCGCGCAACAAGCGCGGCGCGGCCGGCTGATAGAATCGCGCCCTTCGGCCAAGTAGCTCAGTTGGTAGAGCAGCGGACTGAAAATCCGCGTGTCGGTGGTTCGATTCCGCCCTTGGCCACCACTTGCGGGTTTGCGAGGAAGCGGTAGGAATCGGAAGGGGTCCGGTTCGAGCGTTGCTCCTGCCTACCCAGTCCGGTACAGCGAACCGCATAACCTGGCAGGGCTTCGAGAATCAAGGACCTGCGCGTGTGCCGCCTGACGCGAGCCGGCCAAGGCGCTCCGACTCGGCACGTGCTTCGGCCAGCAACTGGCCCCAGTCCGACGGCGGACGGCCGCTGTCGAGCATCCGGCGAAACACACGATACGCGTCGTCGGCGCTCTCGTAGGCTCGCTTGGTGTCCTCGTCGTTGACCCAGGCGAGGACGATCACCTTGGCCTGCGCGTGGAACCGGAAGAACAGCCGGTACTGCTGGAAGAACTTGGCCCGGAACCAATGCTTGTGCTCATCGCCGAGCGTATTTCCCTGGCGGTACTCCGGCCTGGCGGGGTCCTGCGGAATCACGTCGAAGGCCAGCTTGGCGATGGCGGCCAGTCGCTTGGTGGCGTTCTTCTTGACGTAGCCGGTCGGGTCCTTGCGCTCGAGCGTTTCCACTTGCGCCGTCAGCGCGTCGAGTTGGTCAAGGAAGATCGGGTGAGCAAAGACGGTCCAGCCATTGACGACCAGCGGCTTGCCGCCGCTCATTCATCGTCCGCCGACAGCGGCGCGTCCAGATCGACCTCGACACCGCCGACCAGCGTCTGGATGCGCTGCGCAAAGCCAGCGTCCACGGCCTGGAGCCGCTCGGGGTGCTCGGCGAGGTCGCGGGCCAGGAAGCCCAGGAACGGGGCCAGACCGGGATCATCGCTTTCACCGGCGGCCGCACGCGTGAGCACGACCTCACCGTCCGGACGGATCGTGTAGTGGATCTTGTCGCGCTTGCCAAGGCGCAGCGCCCGGCGCACCGTCTCGGGCACCGTGGTCTGGTAGCGGTCGGTCAGCGTCGATCCGACTTGCATCGTGGCGGGCATAGCACTTCTCCGGCGAGGATGCTGTGAGCGGAGAGTAATGCATCTGCATTGATACGTCAATGCAGATGCATTGTCTCGGAGATCCGGCTGGCAATTGCGTATTTCAGCGAACGTGGACGCCCGTTTCACAGCCGATCGTGGGGGAGTTGCATCGCAATTGATGTAGCGGTTTGCGCACTACCGCCAGACCGCTCCGTCGCCCCAGTCTCTGTTGCCGCTTGCCGTAGCATCGCCTCTGCAGCGCCAGCCGGAGGGGAACCGCATGCTGCCAGACCCATCGAAGATGAGGACCAGCCCTTCGAGCATTAGCGAGGGCGAGCGCAAGCAGGTCTCGGTACTCTTCTCCGACCTGACGGGCTTCACCGCGCTGTCCGAGAAGCTGGACCCGGAGGAAACCCGGCAAATCATGGCCGGGGTCTTCTCCCGCGCAGCCGACATTGTTGCCCGCTACGAAGGCAGGATCGAGAAATTCATCGGCGACGCGCTGATGGCGCTGTTCGGCGTGCCGGCGGCGCACGAGGACGACCCGGTGCGCGCACTGCGCGCGGCGCTCGAGCTGCATGCGGCGGTCACGGAACTTGCCCCCGGCATCGAGGCGCGAAGCGGCGTCGCGGTCGCGCTGCACAGCGGCATCAACACGGGCGTCGTCGTCACCGGCGAGCTGCGGTTCGGCCAGGGCACCGCGGGGCCGCTGGGCGACACGATCAACCTCGCTGCGCGGCTGATGGCCGCGGCGCCCCGAGGTGAAATCTGGGTCGGCGCCGAGACGCGGCGGCTCGCCGATGCTGTGTTCGACTTCGATGACATCGGTGCGCAGGCGTTCAAGGGCAAGGCCGCGCCGGTGGCAGTCGCGAGGCTGCGCGGGCGGCGTTCGCGCACGCTGGCCCCGGCGCGCAGCTCCCGCGGAGCATTCGTCGGTCGCCACGCCGAACTCGGCGCGGTGCTGGGCGCGGCCGAGAAGGTGCGCGACGGCGAGGCACAAGTGTTGGCCGTGCGCGGCGACGCGGGCACCGGCAAGACCCGGCTCTTCGGCGAGTTCCGCGCCCGCGCGGGCGCCGACCTGCTTTGGCTCGAAGGTCGCGCGTACCCCTATGCCCAGAACATCCCCTATGCGCCGTTGATCGACTTGCTCAGCCGCGAGTGGGGCATCGAAGACACCGACCGACCGGACCAGGTGCGCAGCAAGATCGCCGCCGGCGCGGCCGCGGTGCTGGACTCGCCCGCCGACGCTCTGCAACTGCTGCACCACCTGTTTCACCTCGAGCAGGACGCGGGCGTCGTCATCGAGCGGGAGTCGTTCAAGGGCCGGCTGCTCCAGTTGGTGCGCGACCTGCTGGCGGGACGGATTCGCCGAGGTCCCGTCGTCGCCTGCCTTCAAGACCTGCAATGGATCGACCAGTCGACCGACAGCTTGCTGCGTGCGCTGGTCGAGCGGCCGCCGCCGGGCGTGCTGCTGCTGGTCAGCTTCCGCCCTGGCTACACGCCGCCGCCGGCGATGCCGGTGATCGAGCTGACCGAGCTGTCGGCGCGGCAGACGCGCGAATTGCTCGCGTCGCTGCTGGACGGCGATGCGCCCGAGCCGCTGGCGCGGTTCATCGCCGAGCGCTCCGACGGCAACCCGTTCTATGTCGAGGAGGTGGTCAATTCGCTGGTCGAGACCCAGGCGCTGGTTCACGACGCTGCCGGCTGGCGCCTGGCGCGCCCGCTGGCCGAGGCCGGCATTCCCTCCACTGTGCGCGGCGTCATCGCCGCACGCATTGACCGGCTCGACGACGTGCGCCGGGGCGTGCTGCGGCACGCCGCAGTCGTCGGGCGCGAGTTTCTGTACGCGGTGGTCGCGCAGGTGTGCGACGACGTCGACACGGTCGCGCCCAGCCTCACGCAGCTGACCAGCGCCGACCTGATCCGCAGGCATCGCAACGAGCCCGAGCTCGAGTACATCTTCAAGCATGCGCTGACGCAGGACGTCGCCTACGAAGGGCTGCTCAAGGCCGAGCGGCAGGTGCTGCACGCGCGCACGGCGCGGGTGATCGAAGCGGTGCTGGCCGACCGGCTGCCCGAATTTGTCGAGACGCTGGCCTACCATTACCTGCGCGGCGGGGTGGTCGACAAGGCGGTGCACTATCTCACCGAGGCCGGTCGCAAGTGCGTCGAGCGCTACGCGCTGGCGGAGGCGGCGGCGCACTTTCGCGAAGCGTACGCGCAACTGTCGGCGCATACGTCGATGCCCGGCCTTTCCCTGGCGATGACGCGGCTGCTGAACGCTTGGTCACAGGTGTACTACTACCAAGGCGCGATCGGCGAGTGGCTGGCGCTGCTGGAGCGCCATCGCACCGATGCCGAGGCTTGCGGCGATGGTGCGGCGCTGGCGATGTACCTGGGGTGGCTTGGTAACGTGCGCCAGTTCCACGGCGACTTGCATACATCGCTCGAAGTGCTGGACCGTGCGCTCGCCGTCGGCACTGCTGCCGACGCGCGCGAGGCGCTGTCGTACGTGAGCGCGTGGCGATCGTTCACGCTGCGGGATCTCAGTCGCCTTCGCGAGGCCATAGAAAGCGCGAACTTGCAGGGGCACCTGCAGGCCGATCCCAAGTGGGTCGCTTACCCCGTGGTCAAGAGCGTTTGCGGTGGCGCGTTAGCCATGACGCTGTCTGGCGAAGGTGGCCTCGCGCGCGCCGCCGCGGAGCGCCTCGTGCGTGCCGGTCAGTCATCCGGCAGCGCGCGGGCCGAGGCGTTGGGCCGCGCGGCGCTCTCCGTCCTTTGGAGCACGTTCCTCGACTTCGATCGCGCGGTTGAAGAAGCCGAGGCGGGTGCGCTCGCGGCGAAGGACCCCCTATTCGCTGCCATCAACCAGGCCAACCGCGCGATGGCTCTCATTGCTTCGATGCGAGCAGGCGAATGTCTGGCGGTCTGCCATGAGTGGCTTCCGCTACTGCTACGTCAGGACAACCTGTACGTTGCTGCTTTGATGAAGCCGGCACAGGCCAGTGCCACCATGCTCAGCGGGCACTTTTCCCAGGGACTGCGCCAGTTGCAGGCTATCGTGAGGGCGTCGCGAGCCGGCCAGACTGTCGCCTCCAACTTTGTTGCCGACATCACTCTGGCGGTTGCCTGGGTCGGCATCGCGCGACGGGAGGTGAAGCCGGCGCTGTCGGTCCTGTTGCGCAACCCGTGGTTCACGTTCACGCAGGCTCCGTATGCGGCGCGCAGGGCCGCCGCGGCGATCGCCAAGTTGCGTGCCGATATCACTGCGGCAGGCCATTGGGGGCAGATGAACCTCGTCGATCTCGCCGACGGCCGGCTCCAGGTCCACCTCGGCAAGGTCGACGCGGCGCGCGAATGCCTGGCGCGGATCGATGGGCGGCGATGCGACGCGGGGCTCGGCGATCGGCCGAAGGCCGTCCAGGGATTGGCCGACGAAATCGCAAGCCGCGCGGCTGGACGGTGACTCCAGCCTGGTTCAAGGCTACGTCCAGTACCCTCGCCGGCGCGTTCCGGAACCTCGGTCGATCCACCAGGCGGCCGCTCTGTGGCCCAATCGCAGGCTTCGACCTTCACCCTGGATCTCGCAATGACGGGCAAAGCCTTTGCCGACGCCGCCGCGACGTGGAACAAGCGCTTCGAGGGCGACGGATTCATCTTCGGCCGCGAGCCCAACGAGTACCTGCGCTCGCAGGCCGGCCTGCTGCGCCCGGGCATGCGCGCGCTGTGCGTGGCCGACGGCGAGGGCCGCAACAGCGTGTGGCTGGCTCGGCAGGGTCTCGACGTCGATGCGTTCGATATCGCCGAGCTGGGCGTCGCCAAGGCGCGCCGGTTCGCTGCCCAGGCCGGCGTGACGGTGAACTACCGCGTCGCCGACTGCGACCAATGGGACTGGCCGCAGGAAGCCTATGACCTGGTGGCCGCCATCTTCATCCAGTTCGCCGACCCCGAGCTGCGCGAGCGGCTGTTCGCGCGCATGATCGCCGCCCTCGAACCGGGCGGCCTGCTGGTGCTGCAGGGCTACACCCCCAGGCAGCTCGAGTACAAGACCGGTGGCCCGCCGATCCTGTCGCACCTGTACACCGAGGACATGCTGCGCACGGCGTTCGCCTCAATGGATCTGCTGTCGCTGCGCTCCTACGAGGCCGACCTCGATGAAGGGACGCAGCACCACGGCCGTTCCGCGCTCATCGGGCTGGTGGCGCGCAAACGCTGAACCAGTGCGGGGCGTGCGCCGCTCGTCAGACGCTGCAGGCGCTGCCGCTGCTCTTCAGGCCGAGCTTGCGCAGCACCGTCTCGAGCGGGCACAGGTGGGTGAACGAGCTTTGCAGCAGGTTGAACCCGACGAATGCCGTCAGCCACAGCCAGTGGCTCGAATGGAACAGAGGGCTTTCCGCGACGCCCAGCGCGAGCGAGATCAGGATCACGGTGCCCGCGAACATGCGGATGACGTTTTCGATGTTCATGTATCGGTCCTTCGTGTGAGAGTGGCCGAAGCCGGGCGCTAGCTTCGGCGACGCCGCGCTCGCCGTCTGCCACCTGGGTTGCTCAGCCGCTGCGCGGCTGGCGGATTCATACAATCCATCCATGAACGACACGGCGAGCACGCGCAGCTTGCTTCTCGCGCGCTTCCCGGTGTTCGCCGAGTTGCCGGCGCAGCGCCTCGACGAGCTGCTGGCCGCCGCGCCGCTGCGGCACGCCGCCGCGGGCAGCGTGATGTTCGAGCCGAACATGCCCTGCGAGGGCTTCCCGCTGGTGCTGGAAGGCAGCGTGCGGGTAGTGAAGACGTCGCCGAGCGGTCGCGAGCTGGTGCTCTACCGCGTCAGCCCGGGCGAGGCCTGCATCCTGTCGGGCGGTTGCCTGCTGAGCGACACCGACTACGCCGCGCACGGTGTCGCCGAAAGCGACGTGACGCTGCTGCGCATCCCGCCACAGATGTTCCAGGAGCTGATCCTGCAGCACCCGCCGTTCCGCCGCTTCGTCTTCGACACGTACGGGGCGCGGCTTGCGGAGGTGATGGAGCTGATCGAGGAGGTCGCCTTCCGCAAGCTCGACACGCGGCTGGCCCGGCTGCTGGTCCAGCGCGGGCCGGTGGTCAACGCGACGCACCAGAACCTGGCCGACGAACTGGGCAGCGTGCGCGTGTTCGTCAGCCGGCTGCTGCGCAACTTCGAGGAGCGCGGCTGGGTCCGGCTCGACCGCGAGCGGGTCACGGTCGTCGACCCGAAGTCGCTGCTCGACTTCTCCAGGCAGTGAGGCCCTCCGGCCTCGCCTACGCGCCCGGCTGCTTGTCGGCAAAGAGCTCGGTGCCGCCGGCGTCGACGATGCGCACACCCACCGGGATGCCGTGGCGCACGCTCTCGGTGACGACGCAGAAGTCCTCGAACTGGCTCAGGCAGCGGTCGAAATGCCGGATCGCCGCGGCGTCTTCGGCCAGGCGGATCGTGACGTCGTAGCGGCCGATGCGCAGCCGGCCCCGTTCGTTGCGCACGAGTTCGCCCGTCACCTCGGCGCGCAGCGGGCCGGGCGTCTGCTTGAACTTGCGCATGCAGAACAGCAGGCTCGACGACAGGCAGTTGGCGACCGCCGCGCCGATCAGGCGCGCCGCGTTCGGCCCGGCCGAGCGTCCGAGCGGCTCGGGTTCGTCGAGCAGCAGTTCCGCGACCCCCGGCCAGTCGAACCTGACGCGGAACTCGTAGTCGCTCTGCTGCTCCAGTTCGAGCTTGAATGAAAGCGATTCGTCCATGGCCTGACCCTCCGATCGTTTGCTGCCAGCCCGCCCCGTGCCAGTCTCGTCTCAAGGGAATGCCATGGTCTGCAACCGGGGTGGCAGATCGAGGCCGGGCCCTGACACGGGTATCCTCGCCGGCCGTCCCCTCCGAGGAATGCAGAGATCCATGGCCACCGTCCGCCCCTTCCGCGCCCTGCGTCCCCCGGCGCAGATCGCCGAGCGCGTCGCCGCGCCGCCCTACGACGTGATCGACACGCGCGAGGCGCGCGAACTGGCGCGTGGCAACGCGGACAGCTTCCTGCACGTCTCGCGCCCGGAAGTCGACCTTCCCGAGGGCAGCGACGAGCACGGCCCCGCGGCGCACGCCCTGGCGCACGCCAACCTGGCCGCCTTCGAGGCGCGCGGCTTGCTGCGCGCCGACGCGGAGCCGCGGCTGTACCTCTACGCCCAGGCGGCGGGAGCGCACCGGCAGGTCGGCCTGGTGGCCTGTGCCGCCGTGCGCGAATACCTCGACGACACGATCAGGAGGCACGAGAACACGCGGCCCGACAAGGAGGACGACCGCACGCGGCACGTCGAGGCGCTCGGCGCGCACGACGAGCCGGTGTTCCTTACCTACCGCGCCGTGCCGGCGATCGACGCCGCGGTGGGCGACGCCACGCGCGCCGCGCCCGAGGTCGATTTCGTCACGCCCGACGGCGTCCGCCACACAGTGTGGGCGCTGCCGCGCGAGGCCGGCGAGCACGTCGCGACGCTGTTCGCCGGCGTGCCCGCGCTGTACATCGCCGACGGACACCACCGCTCCGCCGCCGCGGCGCGCGTGCACGCGCTGCGCACGGGCCAGCCGGGCGAGCACGACGCGTTCCTCGCCGTCTTGTTCCCGCACGACCAGGTGCGCATCCTGCCGTACAACCGGCTGGTGCGCGATCCGGCCGGCCGCTCGCCGGCCGAACTGCTCGCCGCCATCGGCCGGGTGATGGACGTCGTGCCCGCCGACAGCCCGGAGCCCGAGGCGCCCCTCTCGTTCGGCGTGCGCGTCGGGTCGCGCTGGTACCGCGCGCGCGTGCGGCCCGGCACGTTCGACGCGCGCCACTCGGTCGACTCGCTCGACTGCGCGATCGCGCAGGACCAGCTGCTCGCGCCCCTGTTCGGCATCGCCGACCCGCGCAGCGATCGCCACATCGACTTCGTCGGCGGCATCCGAGGGCCGGCCGAGCTGGAGCGACGCATGGCCGCCGAAGGCTGGTCGCTGGCGCTCGCGCTGTACCCGACCCGCGTCGAGCAGCTGATCGCGGTCAGCGACGCCGGCCTGCTGATGCCGCCCAAGAGCACCTGGTTCGAGCCCAAGCTGCCCAGCGGTCTGTTCGTGCACCGCTTCTGAAGCCCGTGCCGCCTGCGTCGAGCATCTGCCGCGTCGCCCGCTGCGGGTCGGCGGTGCTGGTCGTGCTGCTCGCGCTGCTGGCCGGCTGCGCCTCGCTGCCTTCGCTGGACGGCCGCATCGTGTCGACGGCGCTCGCCGACACCGACGGCACGCGCCTCGGCCGTGCC
>JBLMVT010000445.1:0-3642 GCA_050256835.1 Betaproteobacteria bacterium
TGCCGGTCTGCATGCGCTTGCCGTTCGCGTCCAGCCACATGCCCAGCCGCTGCACGTTCTCAATCTCGTCGGTGGTGACCAGCCACGGCCCCACCGGCCCGAAGGTGTCGCAGCCCTTGCCCTTGTCCCACTGGCCGCCGCGCTCCATCTGGTATTCGCGCTCGGAGACGTCGTTGACGACGCAGTAGCCGGCGACGTGGTCGAGCGCGTCGGCTTCGGACACGTAACGCGCGCGGCTGCCGATCACCACGCCCAGCTCGACCTCCCAGTCGGTCTTCAGCGAGTCCCGCGGCAGCACCACCGGGTCGTTGGCCCCGACCATGCAGCTCGTCGCCTTCATGAACAGCACCGGCTCGGTCGGCAGCTTGGCGCCCGTCTCGGCGGCGTGGTCGGCGTAGTTCAGGCCGACGCAGACGAACTTGCCGCAGCCGGCCCACGGCAGCCCGATGCGACCCGGCGACTCGACCGGCGGCAGCGTGTGCGGCTCGATCGCGCGCAGCCGGCGCAGGCTTTCCGGCGAGAGGGCGGCGGCGCCGATGTCGGCCAGCACGCCCGACAGGTCACGCCATTGGCCCTCGGCGTCGACCAGCGCCGGCTTCTCCGCGCCCCTGGCGCCGTGCCGCAGCAGTTTCATGGTGTCGTTCTCCGTGGCAAAGGGCGAATCATCGGGCATCGCCGCCGACCCGGTCGCGCGGCGGGGGCATCCCTCTTTCGGGCGACCCACCTCGGGGTGATGGGAGCCCGGGCCGGCCGGGGCCACCATGCCCGCGGCAGACACGAGGAGGGGAGGAACCATGTTCGAACGCCATCGGGACGGCCGCGCCGCCACGCACCGCAGCCTGTCCGCCTGCGACCCGGACCGGCCGGAGGCCGACGAATGCTATGCCGCCGGCTGCTTCGATTCGAGTCTCGACCTGCGGGCCGGGCTGCAGGTGATCGAATGGACGCTGCCCGAGAGCGCCGACCAGGAGCGGCCCTTGACCCCGCGCAGGCACTGACCTTGGCGCCCGAGCGACAATCGCGCCCGCTCATGCAGTACCGAAGCCTGTCGCGCCGCGCCGCCGCCGCGCTGGCGCTCGCCGCCGCCGGTGCGGCCGCCCAGCCCGCCGCGCCGCTTGACGACCGTTGGCGCGACGCCTTCGCGGCCTTCGCCGCTGCCGACCGCGCGCACGCCCCGCAGCCCGGTGGCGTGCTGTTCGTCGGCAGCTCGTCGATCCGGCTGTGGGACGACCTCGAGCGGCAGTTCGACCTGGCGCAGCCGATCGTCAAGCGCGGCTTCGGCGGCTCGCGCCTGGCCGACTGCGCCCGTCACGTCAACCGGCTGGTCGTGCCCTACCGGCCGCGGCTGGTCGTCGTCTACGCCGGCGACAACGACCTCGCCGAGGGTGCCGCGCCCGAACGGGTGCTGGCCGACTACCGGCGCTTCGTCGAGGCCGTGCACGCGGCGCTGCCGGCGACACGCATCGCCTTCGTGTCGATCAAGCCGAGTCCGAGCCGCCTCGCGCTGCTGCCCGACATCCGCGCGGCCAACGCGCTGATCGCCGACTACAGCCGCACGCAGGCCGGGCTCGACTACATCGACGTGTACTCGAGGATGCTCGACGCCTCGGGCCGGCCGCGCGCGGAACTGTTCCGCCCCGACGCGCTGCACCTCAACGCTGCCGGCTACGCCCTGTGGCAGCAGGTCATCGCCGGGCATCTGCGGTGAGCGCCGGCCGGCCGTGCCGGTCGATGCGCTGGCTGACCAGCGCCACCGCATAGAGCGCGGCGAAGCCCGCGCCGAGGATGGCGAGGTCGACCGCCAGCGGCCGGTCGCTGCGCGGCGCGCCGGCGAGCGCCAGCGCCAGCAGCGTGACGACCAGGTGGGCGCAGAACACCGGCAGCGAGGCCGCCCCCAGCAGTTCCAGCGGCCGCAGGCGCGGCAGCCGCGCGGCCAGCGCCGGCCCGTAGCGCATCGCCAGCGCGAGCAGGGCGAAGAAGTCGATCAGTCGCAGCGGGCCGAGGTGCCACTTGTCGAAGCCGATGTCGAGCGCCGCCACGCCCGGGGTCTGGCCGATCGCGTGGCGCGCGACGAGACCGGCCGCCGCGATGGCGAGCGCCAGGTCGACCAGCCAGCGCGGCCAGCGCAGCGGTTCGGATGCCGCCGCCTGGTTCGCGCCCAGCCACAGTCCCAGCACCCACAGGAACTGCCAGCCGAACAGCTCGAAGGCGCCGGTCTGGTGAAACGGCACCGGCAGCCCGGTGAGGGCGACGATGCCCTCGTAGACCGCGCGACCGAGGTCGAACTGCGCGCCCAGCCAGAGCGCGACGCTGGCGCCGAGGATGCCCTGCCAGCCGCACGCCAGGCCGCGCTGCAGCAGCAGCGGGCTGGCCAGCATGAACACGACGTACAGCGGCAGGATGTCGAGCAGCGGCGGGTTGTAGATCAGCATGAAGCCGCCGACGACCGCCGCCTTCGGCCGCATTCGGTAGAACGACAGCAGGTCGGTGACCGCGCTCTGCTGCGCCAGCGCGCCGAGCGCGGCGACGGTGGTGAACAGGAACAGCAGCAGCGCCGCCTGGCAGCCGTAGATCTTCAGCGCGCGCCGCAGCAGCACGACGCGCATCGCCGGCGTGCCCTCGTGCAGGGCGCGTCGCGTGTAGATCATTCCGGCCATGAATCCCGACAGCATGACGAAGCCCTCGGCCGCCGAGACGTAGCCGAGCGGCTGGCCCAGCGGGTCGGCGAAGCGCGTCGGCAGGTGCGTGAGCGTCATCAGCACCAGCATGAGGCCGCGCAGCGCGTCGAGGTCGTGGCGACGTTGCATCCGATCCCCTTCGATGCACGCGGCGTGCCCGCGCCGCCGCACAATCGGCGCCATGAGTCCGTCGCGCCTGCTCGCCGCCGTCGCCGTCTCGCTCGCGCTGGCAGCGCCGCTGGCGCCGCTGCACGCCGCCGCGCCGGCGGCTCCCTCCGGCGTGGCCTGGCTCGAGGTGGCCGACGACGCCGGCGTCGATGCCGCCTTCGCCAAGGCGCGCGAGGCGCGCATGCCGCTGCTGCTGTACTGGGGCGCGAGCTGGTGCCCGCCGTGCAACCAGCTGCAGGCGACGCTGTTCAACCGGCGTGACTTCATCGAGCGCTCGCGCGCCTTCGTCGCCGTGCACGTCGACGGCGACCGGCCCGGCGCGCAGAAGCTCGGCAAGCGCTTTCGCGTCAGCGGCTATCCGACGCTGGTGCTGTTGCGCCCCGACGGCACCGAGGTGACGCGCCTGCCCGGCGAGGCCGACCCGCCGCAGGTGCTCGGCGTGCTCGACCTCGGCCTGTCGGGTGGACGGCCGGTCGCCGCCGTGCTCGCCGACGCGCGCGCGGGCAAGCCGCTGGCGGCCAACGACTGGCGCATGCTCGCCTTCTATTCGTGGGACACCGACGACCAGCAGCTGGCCAGCGCGGCCGACCGGCCGGGGCTGCTCGCCACGCTGGCCGCAAGCTGCCCGGCCGCTCTCGGCGCGACGCGCACGCGCCTGTGGCTGAAGGCGCTGGCCGCCAGCGACGACGGCCACGGCGTGAAGGGCGACGCCGCGCTGCGCCGGCTGGTGCTCGGCGTGCTGCGCGACCCGGCTGGCGCGCGCGCGCAGATGGACGTGCTCGCCTACGGCGCGAAG
>JBLMVT010000446.1:0-4214 GCA_050256835.1 Betaproteobacteria bacterium
TGCAGCGGCTTGATCGCGCCGGCGCGCAGCGTCCTGCGCTCGTCGGGGATGACGAGACCCCAGTCGACGCCGATCACGCGGCCGAAGCCGCGGCAGGTCTCGCAGGCGCCGAACGCCGAGTTGAACGAGAACAGCGAAGGCTGCGGCTCGCCGTAGCGAAGGTCGCTCTCCGGGCAGTGCAGGCCGGTCGAGAAGCGCCAGACGGCGCTCCCCTCGCCTTCACCGACGCCCACGTCGACCCGCCCGCTGCCGCGCTTGAGCGCCGTCTCGATCGCCTCCATCGCGCGGCTCGTCTCGACGCTGCCCAGGCGGAAGCGGTCGGCCACCACGTCGAGCACCTTGCGCTCGCCGACCACGCGCTCGCCGTGCACGCGAGTGAAGCCGCTGGCCGACAGCCATTGGGTCAGTTCCTCCGTGCTGGTGCTGGCCGGCAGCTCGACCGGAAAGGTGACGGCCAGCCGCGGGTCGCCGTGTGCCGCGGCGCGCGCCTTCAGCTCGTCGTGGATGGTCTGCGGCGTGTCGTGGCGCACGCGCAGCGCGGTGCGGCGGTCGAACAGCTCGGCGGCGCGGGCGAACAGCAGCTTGAGGTGGTCGTTCAGCTCGGTCATCGTGCCGACCGTCGAGCGCGAACTGCGCACCGGGTTCGTCTGGTCGATCGCGATCGCCGGTGGCACGCCCTCGACGCGGTCGACCGCGGGCCGGTCCATGCGGTCGAGGAACTGCCGCGCGTAGGCGCTGAAGGTCTCGACGTAGCGCCGCTGCCCCTCGGCGTACAGGGTGTCGAACACCAGGCTCGATTTGCCCGAGCCCGAGGGCCCGGTGACCACCGTCAGCTCGCCGGTGCGCAGGTCGAGGTCGAGGTTCTTGAGGTTGTGCTGTCGCGCGCCGCGGATGCGGATGCTGCCTGCCATCGGGAGGGCTGCCGGAGGAGCGAAATCGACCATTCTAGGCACCGCCCGGCGGCCCCGCGAAGGCGCGCCGTTTGCTCAGCAGCAGGTGAACAGGAGCCCAACCGATGCTCGAGCATTTCGACGCCCAGCGCGTCGTCGCCTTCCACGATGCGCACCTGGCCGGCCCGGCGACCGCGCGGCGCGCGCACCGTGCCGACCAGCGGCTGTGGCACGCGATCGAGGCTAACCACCTGTGCAACAGCCTGCGCTGGAACGAGGAGGACAAGGCACGCCGGCGCGACGTCGCGCCTGCCGAGATCGCCCGCTGCAAGCGGCTCATCGACGGCTACAACCAGCGCCGCAACGATGCCGTCGAGACGATCGACGAGCTGCTGCTCGCCGCGCTCGCCGACCTCGGCCCGCCGAAGTCCGGCGCGCGCCTGTCGAGCGAGAGTGCCGGCATGATGATCGACCGGCTGTCGATCCTCGCGCTGAAGATCCATCACATGGCGGCGCAGGCGGCGCGCCGCGACGCCGACACCGACCATCGCGCGCGCTGCCGCGCCAAGCTCGCGGTGCTGCGCGAGCAGCGTGCCGACCTCGCCGGCTGCCTGACGCAGCTGCTGCACGAGGTCGTGCAGGGTACGGCCTGCTTCAAGGTCTATCGCCAGTACAAGATGTACAACGACCCGACGCTCAATCCCTGGCTGTACCGCCGCGGCGGCGTGCCGGTGTCGGCGCAGCCGAGCTGATCGCGCCGCCGCGGCCGGCCGCAGGCTCTCTGCAGCCCGTGCGGCAAGAGTTTCCCGCCCGGCGCGCGGTTTGCCCTTTCCCTGCGCCATGAGGATCGCCCAGGTCGCGCCGTTGTTCGAAAGCGTCCCACCGCAGACGTACGGCGGCACCGAGCGCGTCGTCTCCTACCTGACCGAGGCACTGGTCGGGCTGGGACACGAGGTCACGCTCTACGCCAGCGGCGATTCGGTCACCGCGGCGCGGCTGGTGCCGATCGTGCCGCACAGCCTGCGCACCGACCGCCGGCGTCCCGACTGGCTGGTCTGGCACACGCTGATGCTCGACCGCGTGTTGGCCGACGCCGACCGCTACGACGTGATCCACTTCCACGTCGACGTGCTGCAATACCCGCTGGCGCGGCGCTGCGCCTGCCCGAGCGTGACCACGCTGCACGGCCGGCTCGACCTGCCGGACCTCGTGCCCCTGTACCGCCACTTCGCCGACGCGCCGCTGGTGTCGATCTCGAACAGCCAGCGCAAGCCGCTGCCGTTCGCCGCCTGGCGCGCCACCGTCCACCACGGCCTGCCGCTGGACCTGTACCGCTTCCACCCCGAGCCGGGCGAGTACTTCGCCTTCGTCGGCCGCGTCTCGCCGGAAAAGCGCGTCGACCGCGCGATCGAGATCGCCCTTGCCTGCGGCGTGCCGCTGCGCATCGCCGCCAAGGTCGACGCCGCCGACCGCGACTACTTCGCGCTGCACATCAAGCCGTTGCTCGACCACCCGCTGGTCGAGTTCGTGGGCGAGATCGACCAGCCGCGCAAGAACGACTTCATCGGCAACGCCCGCGCGCTGCTGTTCCCGATCGACTGGCCCGAACCGTTCGGCCTGGTGATGATCGAAGCCTTCGCCTGCGGCACGCCGGTGATCAGCTATTCAGGCGGCTCGGTCGGCGAGGTCATGCAGCACGGCGTCACCGGCTTCATCGTCAGCGACCAGCAGGAGGCAATCGAGGCGGCAAGCCAGGTGCAGCTGATCGACCGGCAGCGCTGCCGCGAGGTGTTCGAGGAGCGCTTCACCGCTGCCACCATGGCGCGGCGCTATCTCGACGTCTACGCCGGCCTGATCGAGGGAGAGAGGCGATGAGGAAGCGCAGGGCCGCCCCAAGCTTGCGAACGCCCCCTCGGGGGGCAGTGAGGCCGCACGGCGGCCGAGCGTGGGGGCTTCAATGACCGACACCATCCGCATCGGCGACCAGTGGTACGTCGCCGCTAAGTCCGCGCGCACCGAGGAGAACCCGCAGGTGCTCAAGCACGACGAGACGTTCGCGATGTTCGACCGCTTCGGCGACATCCCGCTCGCCGGCTCGGGCGAGCAGGGGCTGTACCACGAGGACACCCGCTTCCTGTCGCGCCAGGAGCTGACGATCGAGGGGGCGCGTCCGCTCTACCTCGGCTCGACCGTGCAGGAATACAGCAGCCTGCTGACCATCGACCTGATGAACCCGGACTTCGACGACCCGGACGGACTGCGGGTGGCCAAGGGCAGCCTGCACATCTTCCGCGCCAAGCTGCTGTGGCAGGGCGCGTGCTACGAGCACGTGCGCGTCGGCAATCACGGCGAGGCGGCGGTGGCGGCAACGCTCGTGCTGACCTACGACGCCGACTTCGTCGACGTGTTCGAGGTGCGCGGCATGGAACGCGCGCGACGCGGCGAGCGCCTGGCCGCCGAGGTCGGCGCGGCGCAGGTGCTGCTGCCCTACCGCGGGCTCGACGGCCGTACGCGGCGCACGCGGCTGCTGTTCGAGCCGGCGCCGGCACGTTGCGAGGCGCAGCGCGCCGCCTTCGAGCTGGTTCTCGCACCCGGCGAGGAGCACCACCTGTACTGCACGGTGGTGTGCGAGAACGCCGACGACGCCCCGCCGCTGCCGATCGCCGACTACGCCACCGCGCTCCAGAAGAGCGGCACCGAGCGCAAGACGGCACGCGCGCAGACCTGCGTGATCGAGACCTCCAACCCGCTGGTCAACCTGTGGCTCGAGCGCTCGGCCTCGGACATGGAGATGCTGACCACCACGCTGCCGACCGGCCCCTACCCCTACGCCGGCGTGCCGTGGTACTCGACCACCTTCGGGCGCGACGGGATCATCACCGCGCGCGAGATGCTTTGGGTCGACCCGACGCTGGCGCGCGGCGTGCTCGCCTTCCTGGCCGACACCCAGGCCGACGCCGAGGACGCGGAGCGCGACGCCGAGCCGGGCAAGATCCTGCACGAGGCGCGGCGTAGCGAGATGGCGCTGACGCGCGAGATCCCGTTCGGCCGCTACTACGGCACCGTCGACGCCACGCCGCTGTTCGTCGCACTGGCCGGCGCCTACCACCGCCGCACCGGCGACAGCGGCTTCATTCGCGCCATCTGGCCGCACGTCATCGCCGCGCTGCACTGGATCGACCGCTACGGCGACGGCGACGGCGACGGCTTCGTCGAGTACGAGCGGCGCAGCCGCGAGGGCCTGGCCAACCAGGGCTGGAAGGATTCGCACGACTCGGTGTTCCACGCCGACGGCCGCATCGCCGAGCCGCCGATCGCGCTGGT
>JBLMVT010000447.1:0-5028 GCA_050256835.1 Betaproteobacteria bacterium
GGCGAGCACGGCCGCAGCCGCGGCGTCGCCGGCGGCGAACAGGCCGACCGGCAGCGCCGCCAGCGCCGGCTGCTTGCGCGCCCAGTCGACCGCCTGCAGCAGCCGCGTCGCCAGCCGGTGCACGAGCGTGGTTTCGTCGCTGCCGGCGGCCGCTTCGGCCGGCGTCAGCAGGTCGAGCAGCAGCGTCGCGATGCGTCGCCGGTTCAGCATGCCGGCGACGCTGCGGTGGCGCAGCGCGTCGCGCCGCTCCGTGCTGCCGTCGGCCAGCACGACGAGGCCGCGCGCTTCGCTCGGCACGGTCAGCTCGCCGGCCAGCGCGGCCGGCCCGACCTTCACGTCCTGATGTGGATGGGTCATTGCGTCCTTCTCCTTCAGTTGATCGCCTGCGGCTGGCGCGCCGCGGGCGACGGCGCGCGCAACTCTTGCGTCAGCGCCTCGATCTCGCCTTCGTCGAGCGTCTCGCGCTCGAGCAATGCCTGCGCGCAGCGGTCGAGAACACCGCGATGGCGGGTCAGGATCTCGCTTGCGCGCCCGAGCGCGTGCTGCACCAGCTCGCGCACCGCGGTGTCGATGCGCTGCGCGGTCTCGGGGCCGAAGCGCGTCGGCAGCGTCGCCAGCCCGTCCGGCGGCGCGAGGAAGGCCGGTCGGTCGTCGGCGTAGGCGACCGGGCCGAGCCGCTCGTCCATGCCGTAGCGCACCACCATGCTGCGTGCCAGCTCGGTGGCGCGCACGATGTCGTCGGCCGCACCGGTCGACAGCTCGCCGAACGCCAGCAGCTCGGCCGCGCGGCCGCCGAGCTGCACCGTCATCTTGTCGACCAGCTCGCCGCGTCGCATCAGGTAGCGGTCCTCGGTGGGCCGCTGCATCGTGTAGCCGAGCGCGCCGATGCCGTGCGGCACGATCGACACCTTGTGCACCTTGTCGGCGCCGGGCAGCGCCAGCGCGGTCAGCGCATGCCCCATCTCGTGGTACGCGACAGTCAGCCGCTCCTGCGGCGTGAGCAGCCGGTTCTTCTTCTCGATGCCGGCAACGATGCGTTCGATCGCATGCGTGAAGTCGGCCAGCATCACCGAATCGCCGTTGCGCCGCGTCGCCACCAGGGCGGCCTCGTTGACGAGGTTGGCGAGGTCGGCGCCGGCGAAGCCGACGGTGATCGCCGCGACCTGATCGAGGTCGACGTCGGGCGCGAGCTTCACCTTCTTCGCGTGCACCTTGAGGATCGCGACGCGGCCGGCACGGTCGGGCTTGTCGACCAGCACCTGGCGGTCGAAGCGGCCGGCGCGCAGCAGCGCCGGGTCGAGGATCTCGGGCCGGTTGGTCGCGGCCAGCAGCACCACGCCGACGCTCGGGTCGAAGCCGTCGAGCTCGACGAGCAGCTGGTTGAGCGTCTGCTCGCGCTCGTCGTGGCCGCCGGCGAAGCCGTAGCCGCGCGCCTTGCCGAGCGCGTCCAGCTCGTCGATGAAGATGATCGCCGGCGCATGCGCCCTCGCCTGCTCGAACAGGTCGCGCACGCGCGCCGCGCCGACGCCGACGAACATCTCGATGAACTCCGAGCCGCTGATCGAGAAGAAGGCGACGCCGGCCTCACCCGCGACCGCACGCGCGAGCAGCGTCTTGCCCGTGCCCGTGGGGCCGACCAGCAGCACGCCCTTGGGCACGCGCGCGCCGAGCCGACCGTACTGCTGCGGGTTCTTCAGGAACTCGACCACCTCCTGCAGCTCGGCCTTGGCCTCGTCGACCCCGGCAACGTCGTCGAAGCGCACGCCGATGCGCTTTTCCATGTAGACCTTGGCCTTGCTCTGGCCGATGCCGATCAGACTGCCGCCGCCCAGGCGCGAGGCGAAGCGCCGCGCCAGCAGCATCCAGACGCCGAAGAACACCAGCGCCGGCGCGAGCCACGAGAACAGGTCCTGCAGCCAGGTCGGCTCGTGCACGCGCGTGTACGGCACGCCGAACGACTCGAGCCGCGCTGCCAGATCGGGCTCGACGCGGGTGGCGACGAGCACGCTCTTGCCGCCCGGCTCGGGCGACTTGAGGCGCCCGCGGATGAACTGGTCGCCGACCTCGACCTCGGCGATGCGGCCGTCGCGCAGCGCCTGCTCGAACGCGCTGTAGGGCAGCGGCTCGATGCTGCGGCTGCTGTCCCAGAAGCTCTTGGCGAGCAGCATGACCAGCAGCGCGAGTGCCAGCCAGCCGAGGTTCGGTAGGTTCTTGCGGTCCATCCCCGATTCGGTCACGCGCGCGGCGCGTGCGCCTTGTGCGCCGTCAAGCCGCGCCCGCTCGCCGCGTCAGACGTCGACCACCGTCTGCGCCAGCCAGGCGCCGTCGTCGGTGCGCCCGACGCGCAACGCCGTGTAGGTCGCACCCTTGACCTCGACGGCCGGCTCGTGGCGCTCGCTCGAGGCGGGCTCGCCGAAGGCGCGCGCATGCAGCCGGTGGCCGTCCAGCTCGACCTCGAAGCGGCCGAACAGCATGCGCCGCACCGCCATCTCGTAGACGACCGCGTTGAGCCAGCGCACCAGCAGCGATTCATCGTCGCTCGCGTCGCAGTCGATCGCGACCGCCTCGCGCGGCTCGACGCGCGACGGGTCGGTCACCACGCCGGTGAGCGCGAGCGCCGCCTGCTCGAAGGCCGCGGCGGGCGTCGGGCCGAGCCCGCGCACGCCGATGTCGGCGCCGTGGTCGAAGTGTTCCCAGCGCGCCGCGAAGGTCATCCGCCCTCGCGCTCGACGGCCGGCGCGCTGTAGTCGCGGCCGATCAGCGTGCGCGCCGCGAGGTAGTTCAGGCGCGAGCGCTCGGACAGTGCGTTCAGGTCCACGTTGCCGCGGACGTCGCACTGAAATGCATAGCCGCGCCCCGCATCGAACAGCGAGCGAAAGCGCAGCACGTAGCCAGCCTTGGCGGAAGTGGCCTCCATGGCGTACTCCTTATGCCGATCGTGTACCTGAGCAAGGCTAGGCGTGGCGCGATAACGCCGCGTCAACGCCGCATGTCGGTCGGCAACGGTGTGTGAACCGAGCCTGCGCCGCCCGCGGCGGCGGCCGGCTGATCTGGCGCAAGTCCGCGCGCGGTCGACGGCCTAGATTGGGCGCAGAGCAACGGACACGGCAGCGCACGCCATGGACAGCCTTCGTTCGATCCTGGTTCATCTCGACGCCGGCCGCCACGCCGCGGCGCGGCTCGCGCTGGCGCGCACGCTGGCCGCGCGGCACGAGGCACGGATGACCGCGCTGTTCGCGGTCGTGCCGGCCGTGTTCGGCGCGCTGCCCGCGCCGCAAGCCACCGAGGCGCGGCATCGCGACACCGCCCGCGCGCTGTTCGACCGCAGCGCCGCCGCCGGCGGCTGGCCGATGCAGTGGGCCGAGGTCACGAGCGAGCGGCCGGTGGCGGAATTCGCGGGCCGCGCCCTGCACACCGACCTGCTCGTGCTCGGCCAGCGCGACCCGCACGACGAGCGCGCCTTCGACCTGCCGGTGGACTTCGTCGAGGCCGTGCTGACGACCAGCGGCAAGCCGGCGATCGTCGTGCCGCACCATGCGCGCGCGGCGTTCGACGGCTTCGGCACCATCCTGGTCGCCTGGCATCCGGGACGCGAGGCGGCGGCCGCGCTGACGGCCGCGCTGCCGCTGCTGCAGCGAGCGAAAGAGGTCCACCTCGTCACCTGGGGCGACGATGCGGCCGCGCTCGCCGACCTGCAGGAGCGGGTGTGCGACCACCTGCGGCTGCACGACGTGCACGGCGTGCAGTGCCGGCATGGCCCGCTGCCCGCCGCTCCCGGCCCCGCGCTGCTCGCGCTGGCCGAGGGTCTCGGCGCCGACCTGCTCGTCATGGGCTGCTACGGCCACAGCCGCACGCGCGAGCTTGCGCTCGGCGGCGTGTCGCGCAGCGTGCTGCACGAGGCCGACCTGCCGCTGTTGATGGCGCACTGAACGAGCCATGGGCGCGCTGCTCACCGACCTGTACCAGCTGACCATGCTGCAGGCCTACCTGGAGCAGGGCATGCACGAGAGCGCCGTGTTCGAGCTGTTCGTGCGCAAGCTGCCGCCGGGGCGCAACTTCCTGGTCGCCGCCGGACTCGAGCAGGCACTCGACTTCCTCGAGACGCTGGCGTTCTCCGGCGCCGAGCTCGAATGGCTGGCGTCGCAACGGCGCTTCTCCGCGCGGCTGATCGACCATCTGGCGCGGCTGCGCTTCGCCGGCGACGTCGACGCGATGCCCGAGGGCACGCCGTTCTTCCCCGACGAGCCGATCCTGCGCGTCACGGCGCCGCTACCACAGGCGCAGCTGGTCGAGAGCCGGCTGCTCAACATCGTCCACCTGCAGACGCTGATCGCGTCGAAGGCCGCGCGCCTCGTGCTCGCCGCCGGCGGCCGGCAGCTGGTCGACTTCGGCATGCGCCGCGCCCACGGCGCCGAGGCCGCGCTGCACGCGGCGCGTGCCGCCTGGCTGGCCGGTTTCGACGGCACCGCCACTGCCGAGGCCGGCCGCGTCTTCGGCATCCCGCTGTTCGGCACGATGGCGCACTCGTTCGTGCAGGCGCACGCCAGCGAGGAGGCCGCCTTCGAGTCCTTCGCGCGCGCCTTTCCCGGCCGTCCGACGCTGCTGGTCGATACCTACGACACCGAGGCAGCGGTGCGCAAGATCGTCGCGCTGGCGCCGCGGCTGGCGCGCGCGGGGGTGCACGTCGGCGGCGTGCGGCTCGACAGCGGCGACCTCGGAGCCCACGCGCGCGCGGTGCGCGCCCTGCTCGATGCCGGCGGGCTCGCCGACGCCACCGTCTTCGCCAGCGGCAACCTCGACGAGTGGCGCGTCGCGGCGCTGCTCGCCGAGGGCGCACCGATCGACGGCTTCGGCATCGGCACCGCGCTCGACACGTCGAGCGACGCACCGTCGATCGACGCCGTCTACAAGCTGCAGGCCTACGCCGGAACGCCGCGGCGCAAGCGCTCGGAAGGCAAGGCCACCTGGCCCGGCGTCAAGCAGGTGTGGCGCCGCACGACGGCCGACGGCTGCTTCGCCGGCGACACC
>JBLMVT010000448.1:0-5742 GCA_050256835.1 Betaproteobacteria bacterium
GCTCCCGGACAGCCGGATCACCAGGCGAGGCGTCGTCGTCATCAAGGTCCAGACCGCCAGGAGTCAGGAGCAGAACAAGGCCGAGGCGATGGCGCGCCTGTCCGAGCTGATCGCCGTCGCCGCGCAGGTGCCGGTGCCGCGCCGCCCGACGAAGCCGACCTATGGCTCCCGGCAGCGCCGCCTGGAAAGCAAGTCGCTCCGCTCCCGGGTCAAGGCGGGTCGGGGCAAGATCCTGCCGTGAAGGTAACCTCGGCACACATGAATCGCCCCGAGCCCCATGTTCGTGAAGCCGGCGCGGGCGAACCCGTCGTGTGCCTGCACTCGAACGCCAGCAGTTCCGGCCAATGGCGCGGCCTGATGGACCTGCTGTCGCCGACCCATCACGTCCTCGCACCGGATTCCTACGGTTCGGGCAGGAGCCCCGACTGGCCGTCGGCGCGCTGCATTTCCCTTGCGGACGAGGTCGAGCTCATCGAGCCGGTCCTGGCCCGCACGCAGTCGCCGGCAACCCTCGTCGGCCACTCCTACGGTGCCGCCGTGGCGCTGAAGGCGGCCCTCACGCTTGCGGCCCGAGTGCGAGCGCTGGTGCTGTACGAACCCACCTTGTTCGCGCTCATCGATGCTTCGACACCGCCTCCCAACCGCGCGGACGGCATCCGCGACGCAGTCGCCGCGGCGAGTTCCGCGCTGGACGCCGGTGACCGAGACTCGGCCGCGCGGGCGTTCATCGACTACTGGATGGGTGACGGGGCCTGGGCACGCACTCCGGCACAGCGCAGGCAACCCATCGCGGACTCCGTCGTCAACGTGCGCAGATGGGCCCATGCGCTGTTCACCGAACCCACGCCCATTCAGGCCTTCAGCAAGCTGGATGTTCCCGTGCTGTACATGGTCGGCAAGCGCTCGACGGCTTCCGCGCATGGGGTTGCGCAGATTCTGATCCCCGCGCTTGCGCACGTGCGCACCGTGGAGTTCGAGGACCTGGGCCACATGGGTCCGATCACGCATCCGGAGGTCGTGAATGCCGAGATCAAGCGCTTTCTCGAGCGCGCCTGACCCAGCCCATTCATCAGCGAGGTCGCACATGGACATCGAGCAGTTCATGCAAGGCTACAAGGCAGCGTGGGAGCAGCGCGACGAGAACATGTTCGCCTCGCTGTTCCTGCCGGACGGCGCGTACCACAACACACCGTTCCAGGTGCAGCGCGGGCGCGAACAACTGGCGGAGTACTGGAAACGGGTCAAGCTCCAGGAAGACGTCCGTGTCTCGTTCGAGGTGCTGGCGCGCACCGCGGACTCGGGCATCGCGCACTGGCATGTCACGTATCAGGTGGCGTCGGAGGAACTGTTCCGGATCTGGGCCCAGTCCACCGGTACCGGCCTGCCTCCTCGCGCCGCTGGCGACCCCCTGCCTCGAATGGTCCTCGACGGCGTGCTGCAGGCAAAATTCTCGGGCCGCCTGTGCTCGGAGGCGCGCATCTGGTGGCACAGCATGCCCCAGCCGTGAGCCACTTCCCGGGACATCAGCCGGCCTGCACAGTCGCTGCGACCCAGCCTCTCCGGAGGGCTTCGTCCGGAGGTCCGAATGCTCCAAGGCTCCTGTCACTGCGGTGCCGTCGAGTGGCGATTCGACGCGATGCCCGAATCGGCCACGGCGTGCAACTGCACGGTCTGTCGGCGCTATGGCGTGCTGTGGGCCTACGACTACGAAGGCGAAGGCATCCGAGTTTCGGGCCCGACGCGGGCTTATGTCCGAGGCCAAGCCATCGAGTTCCACTTCTGCCCCACCTGCGGGTGCGTGGCGTACTGGAGGGCGCGTACAGCAGGCGAAGACGGGCGCCGCCGGATCGCGGTCAACCTCCGGCTGGCCGAGCCGGGTCCCGTCGCCAGGATTCCCGTCGACCATTTCGACGGGCTCGACACGTTCGAGGACCTGCCGAGAGATGGCCGTTGCGTGGCGGACTATTGGTTCTGATCTTCATGGCAGCCGCTGTCGGCGAGGAACATGCCCCTGCTCGGTAAAGCCGCGATGCTCCTGGCGTTCGACATCGTCGAGGAGGCGATCGCCGAACACGACGACTGGCACACCCACGAGCACCTGCCGGAACGCCTGTCGATCCCCGGCTTTCTGCGGGGCACGCGCTGGGTCGCGCTGAGCGGGACGCCCGGCTATCTGGTTCTGTACGAGGTCGAGCGCCTGGAGACGCTGACCTCGGCGCAGTATCGCGAGCGCCTCGACAACCCGACCCCTTGGACGCGAAAAATGATGCCCCACTACCGGGGCATGACGCGCGGGCTCTGTGCCGTAACGCACAGCTTCGGCGCCGGCATGGGTGGCTTCGCGCTGCGGGTCCGCTTCGAGGCGGCGCACGATGCACAGGCTGCGATCGACGACTGGCTCGGCGAGCAGGTGATGCCGCGGCTGCCCGCGCGTCCGGGCCTTGGCAGCGTCCACCTGCTGCGCAGCGCGCTGACTGCGCCGATGACCTCCGAACAGCGCATCCGTGGAGCGGATGCGGGCGTCGACCGTGCCATCCTGGCCACCGGCTATCTGCAGGACGCGCTTTCCGAGCTCGCTCGCTGCGAACTCGCCGAGGCCGAGCTGGAGAAGCACGGCGCCACGGGCGTGTCGGCCGCGATGTATCAGTTGGCCTATGCACTGTCGGCGCGTGAAGTCCGCGCCCGACCAACGAGAAAGCCCCGGGTGGAATGAACACGCTGCGCGCCGGCCCGCTGCTCCTCGAGCCGCTCACCGTGAGCCATGCGCCGGCGATGTTCGCCGTGCTCGGCGACCCGGCGCTCTACCGCCATCTGGACCAGCCGCCGCCGCCCTCGCTCGAACACCTGCAGTCGGTCTACGCGCGCCTGGAGACGCGCCGCTCGCCCCACGGTCGCCAGCAGTGGCTCAACTGGGTCGTGAGCCTGCCCGGCACGCCCCCGTTCGGCTACGTGCAGGCGACCGTCACCGAGGGTGGAACCGCCTGGATCGCCTACGTGCTGTCCAGCCAATACTGGGGGCACGGTCATGCGACGCAGGCCATGCAGGCCGTCGTCGAGCATCTGGCCGGTCACTACGGGGTCACCCGCTACCTCGCCACCGTCGAGGCGGAGAACCGCAGATCCATCGGCGTGCTGCAGCGACTGGCATTCCGGGCCGCATCGGAAGCCGAACTCGAAGGCCATGACCTTTCGCCCACGGAGCGGCTGTTCGTGCGCCATGATCCGGCGCTATGACCATGTCGCATGAACCGAAGGGAACCGTCCTGGTGGCAGGGGCGAGCGGGGCGATCGGCCGCAGGCTCTGCCGCCTGCTCGTCGACGACGGCTGGCTCGTGGTCGGCACGACACGCTCGGCGGACAGGGCGGCGATGCTGCGCGACATCGGCGTCGAGCCCGCCGTCGTCGACGTGTTCGACGAAGCAAGGCTGCTCGACGTCGCCCGCCAGGCCCGGCCGGCGGTCGTGGTCCACCAGCTCACCGATCTGCCGCCAGCGCTCGATCCCGCGCAGATGCCCGCGGCGCGGGTCCGCAACGCGCGCATCCGCGAGGTCGGCACGCGCAACCTGGTCGCCGCCGCCGCGGCGGTGGGCGCGACGCGGATGGTTGCGCAGAGCATCGCGTTCGCCTATGCGCCCGGCCCGATGCCGTACCGCGAGGACGCGCCGCTGAATCTCGACGATCCCGGCTTCGCCGCGACGGGGCGCGCCGTCGCCAGCCTCGAACGACAGGTGCTGGCGGCTCCGTTCGAGGGCGTCGTGCTGCGCTACGGCCGGCTGTATGGGCCCGGCACCGGCTTCGACCGGCCGCACGGCAGCGCGCCGCTGCACGTCGACGCCGCCGCCGACGCCGCGCGCCGCGCGATCGATCGCGGGCCGACGGGGATCTACAACGTCGCCGAGGACGACGGGACGGTGTCGAGCGACAAGGCGGTCGACGCGTTCGGCTGGGATGCCGGGTTCCGCCTGGACGAACGTGAGCGCTGAGGGTTCCATGCGGATCACGCTCGACGACCTTTCCGGGCCGGCGATCCGCGCCCTCCTCGAGGAGCACCTGGCGAGCATGCACAGCCTGTCGCCGCCCGAGAGCGTCCACGCGCTCGACCTGACGGCGCTGCGCGGCCCGGACATCACGTTCTGGACCGCCTGGTCGCAGAACCGCCTGCTCGGCTGCGGGGCGCTGAAGGAGCTGTCGCCCGCGCACGGCGAGGTCAAGTCCATGCGGACGGCCGGCGACCATCGCCGGCGTGGCGTGGCGCGCGCGCTGCTCGGCCACATCGTGCGCGAGGCGTCGCAGCGGGGCTACGAGCGGCTGAGCCTGGAGACCGGCTCCGCGCCGGCGTTCGAGGCTGCGCGCACGCTCTATGCCAGCTTCGGCTTCGAGGATTGCGGGCCGTTCGCCGACTACGCCGAGGACCCGAACAGCGTCTTCATGACGCGGCGCCTGCGGACCGACTGAAATGGCGCTTGCGGCACCCCCCGTCATCGAATCGCCCCGGCTCGCCGTGCGGATCGTCGAGAAGTCCGACCTGTCGGACCTGATGCGGGTCAACGGGAACCGGGAGGTCACGCGCTTCCTCCCCTACCCCACCTGGGAGTCGATGGCCGACGCCGAGTCCTGGTTCGAGCGGATGGCCGGCCTCCAGGCCACCGGCACGGCGCTGCAGTTCGTCGTCGTCGACAGGCTCAGCGGCAGCGCCATCGGCACCTGCCTCGTCTTTCGCTACGACGAGGGCAGCCGCCGGGCCGAGCTCGGCTACGCGCTCGGCCGGTCGCACTGGGGCGCCGGCTACATGCGCGAGGCGCTGCATGCCGTCATCGGCCATGCCTTCGGCGCCATGGGTCTGCGCCGGCTGGAGGCCGAGGTGAACCCGGCCAACGGCGCCTCGGTGCGGCTGCTGGAGCGGCTCGGCTTCGTGCGCGAGGGCGTGCTGCGCCAGCGCTGGGTCAGCGCGCAGCAGCCCTACGATGTGGCCGTGTACGGACTGCTGCGCCACGAGTTCGCGCGGTCGGCGTCCTGACCGGACCGAGGTTGCTTCGCGCCATGCCCCTGCTCTTTTCCTATGGCACCCTGCAGCAGCACAACGTGCAGCTCGCCACCTTCGGTCGGCTCCTCGAGGGCCGCGAGGACGAGCTGGTCGGCTTCGAGCAGTCGCTGGTGCCGATCGAGGACGCCGCCGTTGTCGCCGCCAGCGGCAAGACGCATCACCCGATCGTGAGGTACGTCGGAAGTGCCGACGCGCGCGTGCGCGGCACCGTGTTCGAGGTCACCGAGGCCGAGCTGGCCAGCGCCGACCGCTACGAGGTCGCGGCCTACCGGCGAGTTGCTGCCGATCTGGCGTCGGGCCGCAAGGCGTGGGTCTACGTTGACGCGCGCGGCGCGCCGGGCGAGGGGTAGCGGGCCATGACCCTGCACACCTGGCTCATCTACCTGCTCGCGGCGATCGGGCTATCGCTGTCGCCGGGCCCGAACGGGCTGCTGGCGCTGACCCACGGTGCCCTGCACGGCCGGCGCAAGGCGCTGTACACGATCTTCGGCGGGGTGCTCGGCTTCGTCGCCGTCATCGCCCTGTCGATGTTCGGCATCGGCGCGCTTCTGAAGGCGTCGCTGGTCTGGCTGACGGGGATGAAGTGGGTGGGCGGCGCCTACCTGGTGTGGCTCGGCATCCAGGTCTGGCGCTCGCCGCCGATCGGCGGCATCGAGCTGCACGGGTCGGCGCCGGCGCGCGCCGGCTGGTCGATGTTC
>JBLMVT010000449.1:0-2551 GCA_050256835.1 Betaproteobacteria bacterium
ACGCGCGAGCGCGCCGGCTTCGAGGTGCGCGACGTGCACCCGACGCACTACGGCCGCGTTTGTCCGATCGAGACCCCGGAAGGCCCGAACATCGGCCTGATCAACTCGCTGGCGCTGTACGCGCAGCTCAACGAGTACGGCTTCCTCGAGACGCCGTACCGGCGCGTGGCCGACAGCAAGGTGACCGACCAGATCGACTACCTGTCGGCGATCGAGGAAGGCAAGTACGTGATCGCGCAGGCCAATGCCAGCCTCGACAAGGACGGCAGGCTGGTCGACGAGCTGGTGAGCGCGCGCGAGAACGGCGAATCGGTGCTGACCTCGCCCGAGCGCATCCAGTACATGGACGTGGCGCCGACGCAGATCGTGTCGGTGGCGGCCTCGCTGGTGCCCTTCCTCGAGCACGACGACGCCAACCGCGCGCTGATGGGCGCCAACATGCAGCGCCAAGCCGTGCCGGTGCTGCGCCCGGAAAAGGCCTTCGTCGGCACCGGGGTCGAGCGCGTGGCGGCCAAGGACTCGGGGACCGTCGTGGCCTCGCGCCGCGGCGGCGTGGTCGACTACGTCGACACCAACCGCATCGTCATCCGCGTCAACGACACCGAGACGGTGGCCGGCGAGGTCGGCGTCGACATCTACAACCTGATCAAGTACCACCGCAGCAACCAGAACACGAACATCCACCAGCGCCCGATCGTCCAGCGCGGCGACCACGTGGCCGCCGGCGACGTGATAGCCGACGGCGCCTCGACCGACCTCGGCGAGCTGGCGCTCGGCCAGAACATGCTGGTCGCATTCATGCCGTGGAACGGCTACAACTTCGAGGATTCGATCCTTATCAGCGAGCGCGTCGTCGCGGAGGACCGCTACACCTCGATCCACATCGAGGAACTGGTCGTCATGGCCCGCGACACCAAGCTCGGCGCCGAGGAGATCACGCGCGACATTCCGAACCTCTCCGAGCAGCAGCTGGCTCGCCTCGACGAGGCCGGCATCGTCTACATCGGCGCCGAGGTGAACCCCGGCGACGTGCTGGTCGGCAAGGTCACGCCCAAGGGCGAGACGACGCTGACGCCGGAAGAGAAGCTGCTGCGCGCGATCTTCGGCGAGAAGGCGTCCGACGTGAAGGACACCTCGCTGCGCGTCGAACAGGGCACCAACGGCACGGTGATCGACGTGCAGGTCTTCACCCGCGAGGGCATTCCGCGCGACAAGCGTGCGCAGCAGATCATCGACGACGAGCTCAAGCGCTTCCGCCTCGACCTCAACGACCAGATGCGGATCGTGGAGGCCGCCGCCTTCGACCGGCTCGAGAAGCTGCTGGCCGGCAAGGTGGCTAACGGCGGGCCGCAGCGCATCGTCAAGGGCACGGTAATCGACAAGGCCTACCTGGCCTCGGTCGAGAAGTACCACTGGTTCGACATCCGGCCGGCCGACGACGACGTCGCCAACCAGCTCGAGTCGATCAAGAATTCGCTCGAGCAGACGCGCCACAGCTTCGACCTCGCGTTCGAGGAGAAGCGCAAGAAGCTGACGCAGGGCGACGAGCTGCCCGCCGGCGTGCTGAAGATGGTCAAGGTCTACCTGGCCGTCAAGCGCCGCCTGCAGCCCGGCGACAAGATGGCCGGACGCCACGGCAACAAGGGCGTGGTTTCGAAGATCGTGCCGGTCGAGGACATGCCGTACATGACCGACGGCACGCCGTGCGACATCGTCCTCAACCCGCTGGGCGTGCCGTCGCGCATGAACGTCGGCCAGGTGCTCGAGGTCCACCTCGGCTGGGCCGGCAAGGGGATCGGCCAGCGCATCGGCGACCTGCTGCAGCAGGAGGCGCGCACGACCGAGCTGCGCGCCTTCCTCGACGACCTGTACAACAAGTCGGGCGGGCGCACCGAGAGCCTGGACGCCCTGTCCGACGACGAGCTGCGCGAGATGGCGGGCAACCTGACCAAGGGCGTGCCCTTCGCGACCCCGGTGTTCGACGGCGCGGCCGAGAGCGAGATCCGCGGCATGCTCGAGCTCGCCTACCCCGAGGAGATCGCGAAGGTCAAGGGTCTGGGCGCCACGCGCACCCAGGCCACGCTTCACGACGGCCGCACCGGGGACGCCTTCGAGCGCCCGGTGACGGTGGGCTACATGCACGTGCTCAAGCTGCACCATCTGGTCGACGACAAGATGCACGCCCGTTCGACCGGACCGTACAGCCTGGTGACACAGCAGCCGCTGGGCGGCAAGGCGCAGTTCGGCGGCCAGCGCTTCGGCGAGATGGAAGTCTGGGCGCTCGAGGCCTACGGCGCGAGCTACGTGCTGCAGGAGATGCTGACCGTCAAGTCCGACGACGTGAACGGGCGCACCAAGGTCTACGAGAACATCGTCAAGGGCGAGCACGCGATCGAGGCCGGCATGCCGGAGTCGTTCAACGTGCTGGTGAAGGAAATCCGTTCGCTCGGGATCGACATCGAGCTCGAAAGAAATTGACCCCCCCCTACGGCCTTCGGCCGCCCCCTGCGAGGGGGCGCCGCCACCGGACCGGCCAAGCCGGGTCCGCGGC